>JAKSAX010000503.1 GCA_022361395.1 Desulfobacterales bacterium
CAGTCCGGAAAGGTGATCCTTGATTGGGAGTGAAGCAAGAGAAGCGGGAAGAGCTGGATAAGCGTTATGATTTCCACTTTTGAAGAACTTGAGGTTTGGAAACGGTCGTGCAGACTCGCGGTTATGTTGTATAAACTGCTGGCAAAACAGCCCCAATCAATTCGTGTCCACTGATAATCCCATTGAATTATTAGCTGATTTTAAATAGAATAAAGAAATTCCGTAAACTACCCGGAGCCCCGGGGGGAAGGACGCCATGGATCATCTAAAGATTCTCCAGGATAAACGACTGCTGGTTGTGGATGATGAGCCGGATATTCTTGAAACCCTTGAAGAACTGCTGGATATGTGCGAGGTAGAGACCGCATCCACCTTTGCCGATGCTGTACACTGCCTGAAAAACAAGACCTATGATGCCGCCATACTCGATATCATGGGAGTCAAGGGATACTCCCTCCTTAAAATCACACATAAACTGGATATCCCCTCCATCATGCTCACGGCCCATGCACTGACCCCGGGGAACCTCAAAGCCTCAATAGAGCAGGGGGCTGACGCCTATGTCCCCAAGGACAAACTGGTGGATATCACCCTCTTTGTATCGGATGTACTCACGGCAAGACAACAGGGCAAAAAGGCCCATGTCACCTGGTTTTCACTGCTTAAGCCTGTATTTGACAAATTGTTCGGGGAGGGATGGCGAAAGGATGACCAGGCATTCTGGGATGAATTTGACGAACGCCAAATCGAAAACCGGGACGATATTCAAAAGTATTAGGCAGACAGCGAAGCGTTTATTGTGTCAACGGGATGACCACAGTGAACTCTGCGCCCTTGCCGTCATCCGAATCCAGGGTTAATGAACCGCCCATGTCCCTGAGCAGGATCATAACACCGGCAAGACCCAGGCCATGGCTGTTTATGGCATTCTCTATGGAGCCGCCCGTGGTAAAATAGGTATCGAATATTTTTTTGTGGGCCGAAGGCGGAATGCCCCTGCCGTCGTCCCTGACCTTGAGAACAAGCTCTTTTCCCTGAATCCGCCCTGAAACTTCCACCAGGTCAGCCCTGTGTTTAAAGGCATTGCTTACCAGGTTTCTCAGGATCTGCCTGACCTTTGCCTTGTCCAGGCAGACCTCTGTTTTCCAGGTTTTCGTATCAAAATCCACACGAAATCCGCAGGGGTCAAGGGTTTTCACAAGGCTGTCGTAGGCATCTGTTTTACGGATTATATCCGCCATCCTGGGATTGGACAGGTCAAAAATCTCCACCAGAACCGTGGTGACCAGGGACGATATTGAAAACCGCGAAAGGGTAACCACCCCTTCCCTGGACCGGCCCAGTTCCATTACATCATTCACAAGACGCTGGGTGGTCAGGGTGTTCCGGATAATCCGCTTGATCACCTTTTCCTGTTTTTCCGTAAGGGGGCCGTAGCTGTCCTGGCGGTTGAGCAGGGACTTGGCTCCGGCGTCAATAACGGAGAGGGGCACCTTTAAATCGTGGATCAGGATTTCGATTTTAATCGTGGTATCCGGCATATCGCTCTTGCCCCCCTTAAAATCCTTGCAATTTGAATCAATGATTTTATATAGTGTTCACACCTGCTAATCCCCCCGGTGCAGGCCTTTTACAGGTCAGGTGCAATCTTTAAGGATTGGTTATACACAGGATCCTTTAATCTTGTAAAGTCTTTTGGAGTTTTTATGGGCAGTGAGATTGACGAGCTGAAACAAAAGATACAACAGCTGGAAGAGGAAAACCGGATCCTCAACAAGATTATCCAAAAAGCGCCCATTCCCATTTTTGTTCTGGATAAGGCGCATAGAATTTCCCATTTCAACCAGGCCCTGGAAGAGCTTGCCGGGCTCCGCGCCAAAGATGTAATCGGAACCCGGGACCAGTGGCGGGCATTTTATGCCGCCCCCCGTCCTGTAATGGCCGACCTGATCATTGACCAATCCTCGGATAAGGAAATCACCGAACACTACGAGGGCAAGTACAGCCGGCCGCCCAGGACCGCTGACCGGTTCGCCGCAACAGACTTTTTCCCCGACCTGCCCCCGGAGGGCAAATGGCTGTTTTTCACTGCCTCCCCCTTCACGGACAGCCAGGGGAATATCGCCGGAGCCGTGGAAACCCTCCAGGACGTGACCCAGGAAAAAATAAAGGAGAACAAGATCCGGGCATTATACCGGATTTACCGCAATATCCTGGAGTTCATCCCCTATCCCATTATCGTTTACGGTGACAGGGGCATTGTCTCCTATGTAAATCCGGCGTTCAGCAAGGTGTTCGGCTGGACCCTGGAAGAGGTGAAGGGAAAGCCCCTGAACTTTGTCCCCGGCACACTGGAGCAGGAAACCCGGGACATGCTCAACCAATTCGGCCAGAACAAGCAGCTGGCCCGTTACGAAACCCAGCGGCTGACCCGGGACGGCGCTGTTCTGGACGTTGTTATGTGGGCGGCCACCCATGTCCAGGAGGGCATCCTGGAAAACTTTGTTATCCTCAGGGACATTACAGAGGAAAAACGGCTGGCTGCCAATAACCAGTCCATCATGCGCATATCAGCTGCCCTGCCCGAATACCCGGACCTGGAAGACCTCATGGACTATATTTCCCGGGAGGTCAAAGAACTGCTTGTGGTGGAGGGCGCCGTGGTCCTGCTCTACGACGAGATCAAGGAAGATCTTTTCTTTCTAGGGGCGGCCTATGACGACCAGTCCACCCAGGAGCGGGCCAAGGAGATCAGGTTCACCCTGGACGAGGTCCTGGCCGGCAAGGTCATGAAAACAGGTAACCCGGCCGTCAACAACGCAGCAGATGCCTCGCTCAAGGATTATCCGGAACGGGACCGGAAAATGGGGTATCAGACCCGGAGCATCCTCTGCGTGCCCATCAAAAGCGACAGCAGGATCATCGGGGTACTCTGCGCCATAAACAAAAAACAGAACCTGTTTGACGACAACGACATGGAGTTGATGGCAATGATTGCCGGAACCGTTGGTATCTCCATAGAGAATGCACGGTTTTCAGAGGCCCTGAAAGAGGCCTACCGGGATGTGGCCTCAATGAACCGCGCCAAGGGCAAGGCCATTAACCATCTTTCCCATGAACTCAAGACACCGGTGGCCATTCTCAGCGGCTCGCTGCAGATCCTGAGGAAAAAAATCGAGGCCCTGCCCAATGTCAAGTTAACCTCCACCCTGAACCGCATTGAGCGAAACCTGGACCGCATTGTGGATATCCAGACAGAAACCTCCGATATCATGGAAACAGGGGAATATGAAGCCAGGCAGCTTCTCATTAAAATGCTGGAAGCCTGCCAGGATGAACTGGAAACACTCATCGAGACCTGCCTGGACCAGGATATACTGGATCCGGACCACCTGATCCAGTCGGTGAGGGCCCTGATCGACAGGGAGTTCGGCCCGAGGTCCCTGCACCATAAAACCATTGATTTCAAAAAGACCTTTAATACGGTGTACTCAAGTCTTATACCTAAATTCCACTTCAGGAGGGTTCAGATCAATACGGATATCCGGGACGGCCTGCCCGATCTTCACCTGCCCCCGGACGTGGTGGTCAAAATCATTGAAGGCCTGATCCGAAACGCAATTGAAAACACCCCGGACCAGGGGAGAATAGATATCAGCGCCCGGCCCAGGGAGAACGGCATCCTGTTTGAAGTCCGTGACTTTGGCGTGGGTATTGAGCCGGACCATCAAAAACGGATCTTTGAGGGTTTTTTCTCCACCCAGGCAACCCTGCTCTACTCCACCAAAACCCCCTTTGAATTTTCTGCCGGCGGCAAGGGGGCGGACCTGCTGCGCATGAAGCTTTTTGCAGACCGTTTAGGGTTTTCCATTGAGATGACATCCCAGCGGTGCGGATTTCTGGTGGACAACCAAGACCCCTGTCCAGGCAATATTTTGAACTGCAGATTCTGCAATGATCAGGACGACTGCCTCAATTCAGGTAATGCAGTTTTTTCAGTATTTTTCCCAAATGGAAAAAAATAAAAAACCCTTTGACAAACCGCTTAAATTTGCTTTATGACAAGAGAAAGCACATTTAAGACTGAGCGCTCGTTCTGTTATCAACGCCGCTGACCTGCACCCGATCCAAATATTTGACAAAAATCCAGGAAAGGAATGGTTTATGACCAACCAGCACACGCTTACTTTGTTTGATTTTTTTCATCGCAACGCCCTGTTAAACAAAGATCAGTGTGCCATTCACTGGGACAAACAGGATATCTCCCATTCCGGTCTTTACGATCAGACCAGGGAACTGATTTCAGGGCTGTCCGCCCTTGATCTGGCCCCGGGCACACGGGTGGCTGTCCTGGCAAAGAACCATCCTGCCTTTTTCCACCTGTTCGGGGCAGCGTCCGCCCTGAATCTCTGCCTGGTTTTGATCAACCGCAGGCTCAGTGCCGAAGAGGTCTCCTATATCGTGGAGGATACAACCCCTGAGATACTGGTCTGTGATCAGGACATGGAAGACCGGGGGCAAACGCTCCTGGCAGAAAACGACTGCCTTAAATCCTGCTTTACCATTGACGGGAATTTTTCCGGTCTTTACAAACCCGCCGGGGAAGTAACCGCCGGGGAATCCTCCCCTGCCCAGGCAGATCCCGGGGCCCCCTTTGTGATCATTCACACGGCAGCGGTCCAGGGCAAGCCCAGGGGAGCGGTACTGAGCCAGGAAAATGTCATCCTGTCAAATCTTCAGATGAATCATGCACTCGGCCTTGACGGAACCCACGCCTATCTGAATATCCTGCCCCTGTTTCATATCATGGGCATAAACTTCGGACTGGGCACCCTTATGGCCGGGGGCAAGAATGTTATAGTAGAAAAATTCACCCCCCAGCAAAGCCTTGACCTTATCCGGGAACAGAAAATCACGGTTTTCGGTTCCTTCCCCCCCATATTAACCACCCTCCTGGAGCAAATCGAAGAGGAGACCTGTGACCTGTCCAGCCTGAAAATTGTGGCCGGACTTGAAATGCCGGATACGGTAAAGAAATGGGAGGAAATAACATCCTCCACCTTCTGGACCATGTACGGCCAGACCGAAACCTCCGGTCTGATCTCTTTTTCGGAATACTTTAAACAGCCGGGTTCAGCCGGGGCAGTCTCTTCCCTGGCCAATATAGCCATTGCCGATGACATGGATAATCTTCTTCCGCCGGGCACCGTGGGAGAGATTATCGTCAAAGGCCCCCTTGTCTTTCAGGGGTATTGGAATGCTGATGATCTCAATGCCTTTACATTCAGACAGGGATGGCACCATACCGGAGACCTCGGGATGATCGACGCCAACGGCTTTCTCTATTTCAAAGGCAGAAAAGCGGAGAAGGAGCTGATCAAACCCGGTGGTGAGAATGTCTTTCCCGCTGAAGTGGAAAAGGCCGTTCTCACCCACGAGGCTGTGGAAACCGCATGTGTTATCGGTGTACCTGATCCGAAATTCGGAGAGGGTATTAAAGCCGTTATCACACTTGCACCGGGAATGAAGCTGACAAAAGAGGAGCTGATAAGATTTACAGGTTCCCTCATTGCCGGCTACAAAAAACCCAGATACGTTGAATTTATTGATGAAATGCCGATGACGGATGACGGTGACATCGACCGGCCCAGGGTAAAGGAACTCTACGGGAAATAATTTCCTGCTGAATTTCATTCATTTAATTTCCCTGATACAGGCTTTGTCCTTGACACCCGAAAGTCGATTTACTATGGGTAGCCTATAGTACAGCCACGCAGTGGAGGTCCCGCAGGTAAATAGTACCGCAGGTCAACGTTCATCAAAGTCGGAGAGCCCGGGGTTGATATCCCCCGGGGGTGATAACCTATTGAGAAACAGGAGGTGACATCTGGTTCCCATACCCGTTACGTAAAATTGACTGTACAGGCGATTTTCTTTAGCCACCGGGCAGACCTTTCGTGTCAGCCCGTCCCAAGAAACCTAAAGTGACTAAACTTAGGATGAAACTGGAATCGTTATGACCGAATTAAAAATTTCAGATGTAACCCTCTCCTTTGGCGGACTGAAAGCCCTGTCCGATGTGGACATGACCATTGAGCCGGGCCTGATTACCTCCATCATAGGACCTAACGGGGCAGGCAAGACCAGTATGCTCAACTGCATCTCCGGATTCTATCACCCCACTGAGGGGGATATTTATTACAAGGACAAAAAACTCACCCATGCCTCCCCCCACCAGATCTCCAATATGGGTATTGCCAGGGCCTTCCAGAACCTGGAACTCTTTTCAGGCCTGACGGTTCTGGACAACCTTTTACTGGCCCGGCACCAGAATCTTAAATATTCATTTCTCCACGCGGTCCTCTTCTATGGCAAGGCCTCCCGGGTGGAGGCGGAAAACCGGGCCTACGTAGAGGACGTCATTGATTTCATGGAACTGGAACCCTTCCGTAAAAGCCTTGTGGGAAACCTGAGTTACGGTATCCAGAAAAAGGTTGAAGTGGCAAGGGCCCTGACCCTGGCCCCGGATATCCTGCTTCTGGACGAACCCATGGCAGGTATGAATATTGAGGAAAAAGAGGACATCGTCCGTTTTGTCATGGACATCCAGAAGGAGCGGAACATCACGGTGGTACTGGTGGAACACGACCTGGGTGTGGTCATGGATATCTCCGACAGGATCTATGTTCTGGACTTCGGCCAGGTCATCGGTTCCGGCACCCCGGATGAGGTTTCCCAGAACCCCAAAGTAATTGAAGCCTATATTGGAGAGGACTAAGCCATGACCACTGCGAATAAGGGAAATAACGACCAGCTGCTTGAATTTTCCATCCCCCAATTGCTTCGCTGGCGGGTAAACGAAACCCCCGACCGCCCGGCCCTGCGGGAGAAGGATTTCGGTATCTGGAACACCTACACCTGGCAAAACTATTACACCCATGTCAGAAAGACCGCTTTGGGATTGAAGTGCCTGGGACTAAAAAAAGACGACACCATCGCCGTTATCAGCGACAATATTCCGGAGCTGCTTTTCACGGCCATCGGCGCCCATGCCATCGGCGCCATATCCGCAGGCATCTACCAGACCTCAATGCCCCATGAAATCGCCCAGATTCTTCAATATCTCAAAGTATCCGCCGTATTCTGCGATAACCAGGAGCAGGTAGATAAAGTCCTGGAGATCCGTGATGAGATTCCCCTTGTGAAGAAGGTGATTTTCGAGGATCCCAGGGGAATGAGAAATTACTACAGTGATGACTGGTTTGTTGATATCCAGGACCTGTACAAACTCGGGGATGAGGAACACGATAAAAATCCTGACCTCTTTGAGGAACTCGTGGACCAAGGCAGCCCGGACGATGTCTGCCACCTCTGCCTCACCTCAGGCACCACCGGCCTTCCCAAAGGCACCATGATGACCCATAGAAACTATATCAACATGGGGGTAAGGATTACCGAGGTGGATTCCCTGGCGCCCACCGACGAATACGTATCCTTTCTTCCCTTTGCCTGGATCGGCGAACAGATGAACTCTTTCGGGGTTGCCATGGCCACCGGAATCACCATCAACTTCCCGGAATCCGTTGAAACCGCCATGGCAGATCTCAAGGAAATCGGCCCTCACTTCATGTTCGGTGCGCCGAGAATCTACGAGACCATCCGGAGTGAAATCTGGCTTAAGATCGATCAGTCCTACTGGCTGAACAAAATGATGTACAACTATTTCATTAAAGTGGGCCTGGAGGCCGCAGATTACCGCATGACCGGAAAATCCATGCCTTTGGGATTAAAGATAAAATCCTGGCTGGGCACCCAGGTCATGTTCAGGCCCCTGATCAACCAGATCGGCCTGCTGCGTCTGCGAAGGGCCTATACGGGCGGGGCAGCGTTAGGACCGGAGCTCTTCACCTTTTACCAGGCCATCGGGGTAAACCTCAAGCAGATCTACGGCCAGACGGAGATAACCGGGATCGCCTATATGCACAGGGACGGAGATGTCCGGCCGGACACCGTGGGCAAACCCCTTCCCGGCACCGAGTGTAAAATCTCCGAGGAAGGTGAAATCCTGTCCAGGTCTGCCTCGGTTTCCCCGGGATATTACGATCTGCCGGAGAAAAGTGAAGAGGCGCTGGAAGGGGGATGGCTCCACTCCGGTGATGCGGGATTCATTGACGAAAGCGGACACCTGGTGGTCATTGACCGCCTGTCCGATGTGATGCACAACAAAAACGGCGACATGTTCTCTCCCATGTTCCTGGAAAACGCCTTAAAATTTTCTCCCTATATTAAAGAGGCCGTCATTTACGGCAATAAGGAGGATTTTGTGGCCTGCCTGATCAATATCGATCCGGTGGTTGTGGGCAAATGGGCGGAAGACCGCGGCATCTCCTACACCACCTTCATGGACCTGTCCGCCAAACCAGAGGTGGCAGACCTGATCATGGAAGAGATCCTTGGCGTAAACGGCAGGGCGGAAAAGGAACATTTTAAAATCAAACGGTTTGCCCTGCTCTACAAACTGCTGGATGTGGACGACGGCGAACTGACCAAAACCGGCAAGATCCGTCGTAAATTTGTCCAGGAGCGGTATCAGAATCTCTATGATGCCCTGTATGACCAAAGTGTAAGCACAAAAGAGGTGGAGGCCAGTTACCAGTACCAGGACGGCCAGTCCACCACGGTAAAAACAACCATAGAATTCTATACGGTGAAAGGAGTCTGATGGCTTATTTTTTTCAAATCGTGGTCAGCGGTGTTGTGGTTGGCTCAATTTATGCCCTGGCGGCCCTGGGGCTTGTCCTGGTCTATAAATCCAGCCGGGTGGCCAACTTTGCCCACGGACAGATCATTGCGGCAGGCGCCTTTATCACCTTTTATCTCACAGTGGATTTAGGGGTTCCCATTTTCTTTTCCTTTCTGGCCAGTATGGCCATCACCTTCTTCCTGGCCATGAGTGTGGAACGGATCTTTTTGCGGCGGCTCATCGGAGAGCCTATTATCTCGGTCATCATGGTGACCATCGGCCTTGCCTCCATCATAGACGGATTGATCTATCTGACAAAATTCGGGACGGAAAACTTTTCCTTTCCCCCGTTTCTGCCCCAGACACCGCTCACCCTGGGCGGGGTGTCCATATCCTGGACCCAGTTGGTCGGGGTGGTCATCACCTTTATCCTCATCGGCGGGTTTTCCTGGTTTTTCAAAAAATCCACCGTGGGAATCTCCATGCGGGCCGTGTCCGACGACCAGTTCGGTTCCATGTCTGTCGGGATTTCAGTTCCGAAAGTTTTCGGACTTGCCTGGGCCACGGCAGGGCTCTCGGCTGCGGCTGCCGGCTGTATCATCGGCAATATCACAGGGCTGAACTTTGATACCCTCCATGCATTCGGCATTGTTGTGTTCCCGGTTGTCATCCTGGGGGGCCTGGACTCGATTCTCGGCGCAGTTGTGGCAGGGATCATCATGGGACTTATCCAGCAGTTTGCCGCAGGGTATCTGGACGGCAACTGGGGGCTGAACGGAACGGGCGAGGTCATGCCCTATGTTGTCCTGCTCATCATCCTCTTGTTTAAACCACACGGATTGTTCGGCATTCATGAAATAGAAAGGGTATAGTCCATGGCACAGAATCAATGGTTGGCAACAGGAAATTTTTTCACCTCTTATAAAGAGGAACAGCACACCTTTTTCACCCACCTGGACAGGAGTATTTTCACCCTGTTTCTGGTCCTGCTCTTTGCCTGGCCGGTGTTTTTCGATGTAGGCAATAAGTACATGCTGGTGGTGGATAATATACTCATCGCGGTGGTGGCGGTGATGGGGCTGAACCTGGTCACGGGATTTGCGGGCCTGATCTCCATCGGCCATGCCGCCTTTGTGGGGATCGGCGCCTATACCGTGGCCTCATTCTGCACGACAATGGGCACCTCCAATATTCTCGTCACTCACTTCTGGCCGGTACTTATCGTCCTGTCCGGAATCATGGGAGCGGCTTTCGGCGGCCTTGTGGGCCTGCCCGCATTCAGGCTCAAGCACCTCTACCTGGCCATCGCCACCCTCTCCTTTCAGATGATTTTCCAGTGGGTCATCAACTTCATGACCTTTTTCAACCAGGGCCAGACCATTTCCGTGGGGCGGGTATTCTGGCTCACCGGAAAGATCGGCAGACGCGATCACTATGAATTCTGGTACTATGTTATCCTGGTGGTCGTGGTTCTCCTGGGGTTCGGCATCAGAAACCTTTTGAAGACAAAGTACGGCAGGTGTCTTGTGGCGGTCAGGGACAATGACCGGGCAGCGGACGCCATGGGGATGCACCCGGGCCTGACCAAGGTTTATGCCTTTGCCCTGGCCGGTTTTTTCGCAGGGGTGGCCGGCGCCCTGCATGCATACGTATACAGGGGGGTGGGATTTGAATCTTTTACCCTCCACGAATCGGTGGGATACCTGGCCATGGCCATTGTCGGGGGGTTAGGGACCCTGAACGGATCGTTCTGGGGGCCTGTAGCCATTAAGATGCTGGACCTTCAGGTGGAAAACCTGTCGGAAACCGCCGGCCACTACCTGCCGGCCGGCATGAACCTGGCAACGGCGCTGAAACCCTTTACATTCGGCCTGGTCATCGTCCTGTTCCTCATGTTTGAACCCAGGGGGATTGCCAATTGGTGGCGGATCACAAAATCATATACAAAACTATGGCCCTTCCGGTATTGACGGGCCTCTAACAAAAGCAAAGCAAGTCAGGTCATATAACCCTAATTTAGGAGGAAGGCATGAAGGGAAAAACAGTATTAAGAGGCGTATTCATTTTTATCATGGCAATGGCGTTCACCACATCATCCTGGGCAGGCGAGGTGTACAAACTCGGATTCTCCGGCGCCATAACCGGTCCCACGTCTGATGCAGGCAACCCCCTGTCAAAGGGGGTCGAAGACTGGTTTAAGTATGTAAACGACAACAAGCTTCTGGGTGATGACAGGATCGAATGCACCATCCGTGACGACCAGTACAAAACAGATGTTACCAAAAGAAACTTTGAAGAGTACCTGGATGACGGTATCGTCTTCTACCTGAACTACTCAACGGGCAGCACCCTGGGCCTGAAACAGGATTTTGAAGAAGAGATGATGCCCACAGTCCCCTCTTCCTACCATGAAGGTAACCTGGTTGACTCAAACTATATCTTTATCCCCGTGGCCACCTATTCGGAAAACATGGTTGCCCTGGCAGAGTATGTAAGCAAAAACCACAAGGGCGGCGGCACCCCCAAGGTTGCTCTTTTCATCCATCCCTCGGCCTTTGGCCGCGGACCTGTGGAAGATACAAAAAAGGCTGTGGCAGCAGGGCTTAATATGGAAATCATTGAAGTGGTCGAACATGGCAAGGACCTTGACAACTCCGCCATGCTCAAACGGCTGATGAGCAAAGGGGTCCAGTATGTGATCGCCCATACGGTCCAGTCCCCTGTGGCCACCATGCTTAAGGATGCAAGCCGTCTGGACGTCACTGCAAAATCATTTGGAGAACAGGGAAAACTGACCTTTCTGGGTGCCCATTACACAGGCGGTTCAGACCTTATCGCCCTTGCAGGGGATGCTGCGGAAGGGTTCCTGTGGACCTGCTCCTATAACCTGACATCCGAAGACAACGACAAAAGCAAAGAGCAGCTGGCACTGGCTAAAAAATACGGCAGGGACGACAAGGCAGCCAACTCCCACAACTATGCCGCCGGCATTCTCCAGGCCCAGATTCCAACCGAGGCCATTATGCGCGCCAAGGCAGCCGGTCTTGAAGTCACCCCCGAAAACCTCTACAAAATGATGAATGAAATGAACGGTTCAAGGGCATTGGAATCCTTTGCTGCGGTCGGGCCCGTATCCTACTCCAAGGACGACCATGTCGGCGTTGATGTGGTAAACATTTACAAGGTGGACGGCGGCCAGTTTAAAGCCATCTCATCTGTTGAGTCCGAATACATGAAAAAACTGAGAGCGGCCCAGTAAACAGGCCAGGTAACACAGTTATAAACCCGGAACCTGCCGGATCCGCCTCCGGCAGGTTTTACCCGAAATAAAAGAAAGGGCCTATGGAAAATCTGCTTGAGGTCAACAATATCGAAGTGGTTTACAATGATATCATCCAGGTGCTCAGGGGGGTCAGCCTTAATGTGCCAAAGGGCAGCATTGTATCTTTACTGGGTACCAACGGTGCCGGGAAAACCACCACGCTCCGGGCCATCAGCGGGCTGCTGAAGCCTGAAAACGGGGCAATCAAGGAAGGGTATATTAAATTTGACGGAACAGATACCACCCAGATGCTGGGGACGGAAGTGGTTAAACAGGGATCTGTCATGGTGCCCGAGGGAAGACGGGTCTTCAAACACCTGACCGTGAATGAAAATATCCTGGTAGGCTCCATTACCCGTAAAGACGGATCCTCTGCCATCAAAAAAGATCTGGCGCTGATGTACCGGCACTTTCCGCGGCTTTCCAAGGTAACGAACCGGATGGCCGGTTACAGCTCCGGCGGAGAACAGCAGATGATTGCCATAGCAAGGGCGTTGATGGCAGCCCCTAAAATGCTCATGCTGGATGAACCGTCCCTGGGCCTTGCCCCCCTGCTGGTTAAAGAGATCTTCGATAATATCCAGCGGATCAATAAGGAGCTGGAAACCACCATCCTGATAGTGGAGCAGAATGCCAAGGTTGCCCTTGCCATCTCTGATTATGCCTATATCATGGAATCCGGAAAAATCGTTCTGGAGGGAAGTTCGGAAGAGCTGCAGAACAACCCGGATGTCAAAGAGTTCTATATGGGGATTACAAAAGGTGGTGGCAGGAAATCTTTTAAGGATATAAAATCCTATAAACGACGCAAACGCTGGATGTAGCCGGCGGCCGGATAAAATCCGCATAAGGAGTGGCAGATGAAAATACTGGTAGGATATGATGGTGGAGAAGTCGGTCGCCAGGCCCTTTCACTGGCAAGGGATATGGCAGGTATTCACAGCGCCTTTGTCTATGTAGTGACCTCCATGACAGGGGGCGCTTCGGAGCGCCAGGCAGACATTGAAAAGGCTGAAAAGGATCTTGGGTTTGCCCGGGAGTTCCTGGAATACTCGGGAATCCAATGCGATTGCCAGCAGAGCGTCAGGGGGCTGTCAGCCGGGGAAGACCTGGTGAAATTTGCCAGGGAAAACGATATTGATCACATATTTGTGGGGATAAGGAAGAAGTCCCGAGCCCAGAAGGCCATCCTGGGTTCAACAGCCAGGTACGTGATCCTCAAGGCCCCCTGCCCCGTGACAAGCGTTAAATTTGATGCAGGGAGTATCCAGTCTGAACAGCTTTTTCGTGACCGCAACATTCTTGTGGTGGATGATGAGCCGGATATTTTGGAAACCATAGAAGAACTCCTGGATCTGTGTACCCTTGATCTTGCAGAGTCATTTGATGCAGCCAAAAAGATGCTGCGAAAAAACAAATACGACCTGGCCATCCTGGATATCATGGGGGTCAGCGGCTACGATATCCTTGCCCTTGCCAAGGAAAAAGGGGTGCCCTCACTCATGCTGACGGCACACGCCCTTACCCCTGAGAACCTGAAAGAGTCCATCCAGAAGGGTGCTGACTCATATATTCCCAAGGATGAACTGGCCAACCTCACCGACCATGCGGCAGATGTCATCAGGGCAAGGCTCCAGGGGAATCAGGGTTCATGGTTCTCCACCCTCAAGCCCTTCTTTGACAAGACCTTCGGATCCGGATGGCGGGATAAGGACAGGAGCTTCTGGAATTCCTTTGACGACAGATACGGAAAATAAATCAGACAATCAGCGGATCGTTTATTATAAGGAGGATTTTTCGTAAAACCTGAAAAAGATTATTGATAAACAAAAGCCTGAAATGCTAAAGAAGCTTAGGTAATCACGTTTTTAAATTAAGGTGCCGGAGGATATAAATGAAACGGGTGAGTTTCAGGCTTTTGATGTTGATTTGCGTTGTTCTGGTAATGGGATGTGCCTCTGATAAGGAGAAAACGGAAAAATTCTTAGCCCAGGCCCAGGAGTCCTATGATGCCGGAGAATACAGCCAGGCTGTCATCCATATAAAAAATGCAGTTGAAACCACCCCAAAGTCGGTTCCGGCCCACGAACTTCTGGCAAAGACCTATCTCAAACTCGGAGATGCCCGCCAGGCGTTCAACACCCTGCGCAGGATAGAAGAACTAAACCCCAGCGACCTGGATAATGTCGCCCAGGTGGCCTCATTCTACCTGCTGGCCCGCCAGCGGGACGAAGCCCGGACACGGGTTGACCGGGTGCTGGCGGAAAATCCGGACCACATCCAGGCCCTTTATCTTCGTGCAGGCCTTCTCAGCGACAAGCGTGAAAACCTGGACAAAATCACCGGAATCTACAAAAAAATCCTCTCCATTGATGCTGACCAGGCCCGTGCCCATCTGGCCCTGTCCCGTGTATATGCCAACCAGGGCCAGACAGAAAAAGCGGAGCAGGGCCTGAAAAAAGCCCTGGAAATCTCACCTGATAACACCAATATCTACAAAACCCTGTTTGAATTCCACATGTCCGGCAACAACCCGGATGCCGCCCGCAAGGTTCTGGACGATCTGATTGCCAGAAAGCCGGGTCAGGCAGATCCCTATATTTTCCTGGGGAATTTCCACGTGGGACGGGGAGAACTTTCCCAGGCAAAGGATGCATTTTCCAAAGCCATAGAAAACCAGCCTGCCAACCTGAACGCCCATATGCTGCTTGCCAGGGTGTATAACACCCAGGGGGAGAGGGAAAAGGCAGAGCAGTATATCAGGAAAGCATTGGAAACGGCACCGGATAATTATACGGTTAAAAATGCATATGCTGAATTTCATTTCAGCCACAACGACCTTGAAAAGGCCGTACAGCTGGTCGATGAAATCCTTGCCCAGCGCCCGGATTTTCCGCCTGCCAAAGTGCTTAAGGGTAAAATCCTGACCCGACGGAGGGACCATGAAGCCGCCACCCACATATTCACGGAGCTGACAAAGGAAGAGCCGGATTCTCCCGCCTACCACTTCCTGCTGGGCTCCGCCCTTTTTGAAAAAGGAGAGGTCTCCCAGGCCAAATCCTCCCTGTCCACGGCCCTTGAAAAAGATCCCGCCCATCTCCAGGCCCGGCTGCTCATGGCCACTATCCATTTCCGCCAGGGGGATTTATACCTTGCCGAAGATAACGTGAAAAAGGTACTGGTCGCAAGACCGGGTCATTACAATGCCAGCCTGCTCATGGGAAATATCCACATGGCCAACAGGAAAAATGCAGATGCCCGGGCAACCTTTAACCGCATGACCCAAATCGCCCCTGACAATCCTGCGGCCTACTATCGCCTTGGTATTCTGGACCGGTCTGAAAAATTATACCCCGAGGCTGAAAAAAACCTGAAACAGGCGCTGGCACTCAACCCCACCCTCATGGACGTATTTTCCAGCCTGGTGTCGGTGTATGCCGTACAAAAGGACTATGACAAGGCCCTGGTTGCCATTGACACCCAGATGGCGTTAACCGATACCAATCCGGTCGTGACCGCCATTATCCTGAACCTCAAAGGGAATATATTATTATCCAAAGCAGACAGGACAGGTGCTGTGGCATCTTATAACCGGTCCATAGAGAAAAATCCCCAGTACATCACGCCTTATCTGACCCTGGCCAAACTCTATGCATCCGGGGAAGAGTGGGATAAGACGGAACGGGTTTACCTGGACCTCATTGAACAGCGCCAGGACCAGGCCGTTGTATACGGGCTTCTGGGCACCCTTTACGAGAAACAGGGTAAGCCGGCCCAGGCTGAGGCACAATACCTCAAGGCCCTGGACATTGACCCGGATCATATCCCGGCCGTTAACAATCTGGCCTATCTCTATGCCCAGCAGGACAGGGAGCTGAACAAGGCCCTTGACCTGGCCCGCCAGGCCAAGGAGCGCCTGGGCAGAATTCCTGCGATCATGGATACCCTCGGGTGGGTCTACTACAAAAAAGGACTGTACGACAGCGCAGCTGCAGAATTTTTATCGTGTATCGAAATCGCCCCGGGAAACCCGACCTTCCACTACCACCTGGGACTGGCATACGACAAACTGGGCAAGCCTGAAAAGGCAAAAGCCGCCCTGACAAAGGCCCTGAATTTAAATCAGCCCTTTGACGGGTCGGAGGATGCCCGGAACATACTTGGCCGGCTGTAGTTCCCGCATGAACTATTCCGGCTGAGCCGGGCCGGACCCGGCTCAGCCTGTTGCACAGCCAGAAGAGAGGGAATGATGACCTGCCAATACGATATCCGTTCCCGGCCCGTCACCGGCAGAGGAAGGCGCACCATCCCGTTCTCGGTCCGTCTTCTTTTGACCTTTGCCGTTCTGGTTCTGACGGGTGCCGTCCCCGGCGGTATATGGGCTGCACCTGAAAAAATCGAAGATGAAATCCTTGACTTTATCCGGAGCCGGGCGTTCACTTCCGGGAATTCGGACAGAACCTGCAAAGCCGCCGCCGGCTACCGTGTAGTGGTCATTGACAATTTCGAATACCGGTTCTCTATTGTTCCCGGAGTGGAAACCACCCACGGCGAAATGTTGGTAAAACTGCTGAAATCCGGCAGGGCGGATATTGAGACAGACGAACGGAATACCACCCTGGGAAGGGGTCTTGCATTCCTCATCCGTGAGCTGGCCGCAGGGGCCTGCGCAGATGCCGTCATCTCATCCGTTCCCGGGTCCAACTATACCGAAGACCAGATCCTCAGCCTCTTACCCGGAAAAACCAGCTTTACCCCGGAGACACGGAAATCCGACAGAAGGCTCCTGAAAGACCTGTTACGAAAAATTGCATTTAACGGATATCCTTCGGTGGACTGGATGGAAGGGGCGGACATAAACCTGGCCAAGCTCAGGGAAGATGCCCGTAAATTCGTCTTCATCGAGGCCCTGGCCCGTTACAACATCCGTGTAATACTCCCCTACGGGAACCCGGACACCCTGTACAAGGGCCGGCCCAGGACCGTCAATCTTCTCAGCCTTGCCGACAATGCCATGGTCTTTACAGGCCTTGACCAGACCGGCAGGCGGGTGCCGGGATTTCCATACGGCCCGCTGAGTTCAGGTGATGAGCCGGCTGTCTACACCATTCTGGAATGCCCCCATCCTGAAGATCCGTCCAAAGTGGTTCTGGACATCAACCAGGACGGCTTTTTTGACTACAGCCGTCAGGCAGACGATTCCCCTGCTGTCACATACTGCAGGGAACGGGGAACACTCCGGGGCACGTCGCTGATCCCCCCCATCAAGGTTAAGGAGCTGTTACCCCCGAAATGATCCGTTTTTTCTGAAGATATTCTTGTTACTTGCCGTAGTTGCCGCTGTAATGGCGCCGTAAAGCAGTTCAGGCCTGACGGGCTTGGCTATGTAATCCGTCATGCCTGCAGCAAGGCATTTTTCCCTGTCCCCCTTCATGGCATTGGCAGTCATTGCGATGATAGGGACA
>JAKSAX010000394.1 GCA_022361395.1 Desulfobacterales bacterium
ATCCTGAGCAAGAGATCGGGTGACTGGAGAATGGCCACGGTATTGGCAAAGAACAGGCGCCGCTTTTTCACCATCAGGCCTTGGGTCTTGGTGGGACGGGCCGCGACATTTTCTTTTTTGATCCGGCATGAGGACAGGATATCTTCAAAGGTGATCTGAGAGATCTGTTTCAAAAATTCCATTTTTGCATGGAGTTCACCAAGGAAAACTTCTACATCGGGCTGCTCGGTCTTGTGTTCATAACCCATCAGGCCGGCCACTTCCGCCTGGTGTTCAAAGTGAAGGGTGTCGTTTTTCCGGCGGGAAATATAATGGAGCCGGTTCCGGATATCCCAGATATATGCCAGGGATTTTTCCAGGTTGCTGTATTCAAAGTGGGAGAGAAAACCGTAGTACTCCAGGTCTCTTCTGGATTTGATGTTTGATTTGATCTTTGCGTACCAGAGCAGGGTGTGATAGTCGCGCAACCCACCGAATCCGGATTTGAGGTCGGGCGCCACAAGATAGGTGGAATCACCGAAATCCTCCAGCCGCTTTTCGCCGTTTTCATATAAATAGTTCAGGGTGGATTTGAGATGTTTGGCGGAAAGCAGTTGCCTGAATTTTTCCATGAACGCGGAGTAGACCAGGGATGCTCCGCAGATAAACCTGGCATCCAGAACCGTTGTCAGGATATCAAACCGTTCAAAGGACATTTTTATGCATTCGTCTATGTTTCTTACGGCATAGCCCACCTCAAACCGGGCGTCCCACAGGGGGTAGAGAAGCTCCTGGACAAAAGCCTCCACATCAGGGGGGACTGTTTTGTCAAACAGGATCAACAGGTCAATATCCGAATGGATGCATTGTTCTTTTCTGCCGTAGCCGCCCAGGGCAATGACGGCAAACGGATTTCCTGAAATCACCATTTTTCTGGCGGCAATGCTCTTTTCAAACACGGAATAAAAATATTCATCCAGGCTGGCGGTCAGCTGTTCAAGAAAGTCGCCGGCCTCCCCCTGGAGAAATTTCTGTATCAGGTGTTCTTTTTGCTCAAGTAATTGTTTTGCGTCCGGGCTGTCCATTCTGTTTTATCAATCCATGGTTATGTGATTAAAAAATGGCAATTACGATCCGCAGTAATAGATTGCAATGGATGTGCCAGCCCTTTTATTTCAACAGGTTAGGGTTGGCAGTGTCCGGAAGATTGGAAATAAGGGGTGTTAAATTACAAAAATGTTTATTACTGAATATTAATGATACATTTTTGAAATTTAATTTATAGGGCTCTTTTTTGCAGCGCCCGGAAGGGTGTAGGAGACCTTAAGGAAGATAAAAAACAGCCAGGTATTGAAAAAAATACCTGGCTGAAAAAAAACAATTACAAATATTTCAGGATAACGGCGGCTTTAATCTTTTTCGATCTTGCCGGGTTCCTCATCCTTGTCTTCGATCACAGGCTCTTTAGTGGCTTTTTTGAAGTTTTTAATGCCTTTACCCAGGCCTGCACCTATTTCCGGTAGTTTTCCCGCACCAAAAATGATGAGGATAATGACAAGAATTATTATGAGTTCCGGCATTCCGATTCCACCAATCATAGTATGCTCCTAATTTGTTCCATGGCGTTAGCGTCAATTTTAAATCAAGTAAAATTATGTAACATTTAAGCTGAGGGGTGTCAATCTTTAAGAATTTCACTGTGTCACATCAGGAAATGCCGATAAATACAATTATGTAATAAAAATTCAGACAGGTCCTTGTTTTATGGATGCCCGGTCTCCGGGAAGGGGTAAAATTTCACTTACGGAGTTAATAAAAGTTGACTATATAAACCCGGCCTGCTAACCAGAACAATGTTTATCCCATTTTATATGGGCTGGAACCGACAACCAAAGATCATATACGGAGATTCCCATGACCCAGTCCCCAGACGCCCAGTTCCACGGGGCACAGCAATATGTCCTTGATCCGGAACTTGCATCCATTGTCAATATATCCATGAAGCTGGAAATGCCGCTGCTCCTCAAGGGCGAACCCGGTACCGGCAAGACCATGCTGGCCCATGCCATTGCCGAGACCCTTTCCATGCCGCTGATCATTTTAAATGTAAAGTCCAGCATGAAGCTAGTGGAGGCCCTTTACCAGTATGATACATTAACCCGGCTCAATGACTCCAGGTTCGGGGATTCCACAAGGAACGTAAGTGACATTGACGAGTATATTAAAATGGGTAAGATCGGCCAGGCATTCTGTGCAGACCAGCGGACCGTTCTTCTCATTGACGAGATTGACAAGGCAGATACGGATTTCCAGGATGATATGCTGGATGTACTGGACCAGATGCAGTTTGATATCATTGAAACCGATAAAACCGTTACGGCAAAACACCGTCCGGTAATCATCATCACCTCCAATGCTAAAAAAGACCTGTCCGATCCCTTTCTCGGCCGCTGCAACTTCCACCACATTGCCTTTCCCGACCCCAAGATGATGCGTAAAATCATCCGGGTCCATTTCCAGGATCTTGACAATAAACTGGCGGAAAATGCGATTTCAGCCTTTTATTCCTTGCGGGAAATTGACGGGATCGAGAAAAAGCCCGCCACAAGGGAGCTTATCAACTGGATCCGTGCCTTGAATGCAGACCCGGATTTCAGGGCCAGGGATCTGGTCAAGGGCAGCATGCCGTTCCTGGGGGTGTTGTTCAAAAAGAGCCCGGATTATGAACGGGCCAAACAGATGACAGCCCGGCGAAAACTTTTTTAATATGCTATAGTTACAGGATAACAGGAATAAGCTGAGGCATTATGTTTCTAAAGTTTTTTTATACCCTGAAGGATGTGGGTATTCCGGTGTCACCCACCTCTTTTCTGACCCTGCAGAAGGCATTGAGCCAGGGCCTGATCAACAGCCTTGATGAGTTTTACACCTGCGCCCGGTCCGTGCTGGTTAAAAGCGAGCGGTACTTTGATCTTTACGACCAGGTCTTTGCCCATCATTTTGACGGGGTGCCCCTGCCTGAGGATATGGGATTTGAAATCGACGACATGGCCCGGGCCATGCTGGATGAATGGTTGAAAAATCCCAAAACCATGGCCAATGCCCTAGGGGTGGATGAGGAAAAACTCAATAAGATGTCTCCGGATGAGCTGATCGAGTATTTTAAAAAGCGGCTCAAGGACCAGGACGGCCGTCACGACGGCGGCGGTAAATGGATCGGTACCGGCGGGTATTCCCCTGTGGGCCATTCCGGTTACCATCCCGGCGGCATGCGTGTGGGCGGCGAATCCCGCAACAAGTCTGCGGTAAAAGTGGCCAACGAGCGGCGGTACAAGGATTATTCAACCAAGGGTCCCCTGACCCAGGCCAAAATCGGTGAAGCCCTGAAAAGGCTCCGGAACATGAGGCCTGCCGGGCCCAAGGATGTGATCAACGTGGATGAAACCATCAGGGAGACCATGCGCAACGGCGGTGAGATCGAGCTTGTGTTTGACCGGGCCATGAAAGACCGGTTAAAGGTCATCCTTGCCATAGACAACGGCGGGTGGTCCATGGATCCCTATATCCAGGTGGTACAGACCCTGTTCAACTATGCCAGTTCCCAGTTTAAAGAGGTAAAGACCTACTTTTTCCACAACACCATTTACGATTATCTCTGGGAAGACCCGGCCCGGTATAAAAAACCGAAAAGTATAATGGAGTTTGCCCGGCTGGACCCGGAAACCCGCCTGGTGGTCGTGGGGGATGCCAGCATGGCCCCCTATGAGCTCATGGCCCATGACGGGTCCATCCATATTACGGAGCGCAGCGGCAGGCCCAGTATTGACCAGCTTAAGTTCCTGGCGGATACCTTTTCCCATACGGTATGGCTTAACCCGGTCTCCGAATCCATGTGGGGGTATACCCATACCATCATGGCCATTTCCAAGATCTTTCCAATGTATGAGCTGTCCCTGGACGGTCTGGAGAAGGCAGTGACAAAACTGATGGAGAAAAATTAAAAACCGGAAGATTGCCTCAACTGCTTTGTTGCAGGGATATTTGAAGCAATCTGCCGGATTCTTTTATTCACTTACTCCGTATAGTTTGCAGGTGTTCTGATAAATTTTTTCGGCCAGCACCTCTGGATCTGTTTCCCGGATTTCCGCAAGCCGCTCAATCACGGATTTTACAAAGGCCGGTTCATTGCGGCGGAATTTGTTTTTCTGGGGTTTTGGGGTGAGATAGGGGGCATCGGTTTCAATGAGCAGCCGGTCTTCCGGGATTGCAGGGGCGATCTGCCGCAGGTACTTGCCCCGCTGCTGGATGGTGAGAATACCGGTGATGCCGATGTGGTATCCCAGATCCAGGTATTTGAACATCTCCTCCTTTGTACCGGAAAAACAATGGACCACCCCCCTTCTGGAGGAAGGGCCGTCCGACTTCAGGATTTCGTAGAATCGCCCCTTTGAATCCCGCTCGTGGAAGATCAGGGGAAGGCCGAGTTCTCCGGCCATGGCCATCTGGGCTGAAAAACAGGCTTCCTGATCCGGCTGGGGGGAGAACATCCGGTTGAAATCCAGCCCGGTTTCGCCCCAGGCTTTGACGCAGTCGTTCTCCATGGCCATTTGCTTCAGTTCCCCGATGACCTGGCTTCCGCACTGGATGGCATCATGGGGATGAATCCCCACTGCCGTGAATACACGGGGGTAAATTGCCGCAATTTCAATTGCCCTTCTGGCTGTGTTCCGGTCCACGCCGGCAATCATTACGGCTTTTACGCCGTTCCGGTCAGCCCTGTCCATCACTTCGGGCAGATCCGGGTCATAGACAGTATCGTTAATATGGCAGTGGGAATCAAAGAGTTTCATTTGTTATTTTGTATTTTCAAATGGTTAAGGTGTCAGGTGTCGCCCGTTTTCCAATTTGTACACATGGCAAAGCCTTCACTGATTTGGAAGAAGCCTTGGCGACGGGTTTCAGTGAAGGCTCGGTGTAAGGAAAACTGTTTTGCAGCACTCCTTGACACAGTGAATTTATAACAGTAAATTCTCATGCAGTCAATGAAGGCCCAAAGCGATACCATACATGGCTGTAAACGGATCCTATGACCCCAGACCCCCATAAACATTCCATTATCCGACTCTTTAACGTCAGCAAGCGATACGGGGGAAAGCTGGCCCTGGACCACCTTTCCTTGAACATTGAGGCCGGCGAATTTGTCTACAA
>JAKSAX010000365.1 GCA_022361395.1 Desulfobacterales bacterium
CGTTGATATGGCAGTGGGAATCAAATAATATCATTGGGATAGTGGGTGCAGCAGCTGCTTTCCTATGCTGTCCTGTCCGGCCCTTCCTGGATTCTCGGGTTGCGTGCAAGTTAAAGCCTTCACTGAGTTGGAAGAAGCCGGGTTACGGGTTCAGTGAAGGCTCAAGCGTAAGGAAAACTGTTTTGCAGCACTCCTTGACACAAGCGGTATATAACAGTAAATTCAGTTTCAGTCAATTACCCAAGGGCAGTTAAGGAAGTGTATGAGCGCGGACGGCGGTAAAGCCAATATTATCAGGTTGTTTAACGTAAGTAAACGGTATGGGGGGAAACTGGCCCTGGATGACATCACCCTGGACATTGATCCGGGTGAATTTGTCATTGTTTCCGGCCCTTCAGGCGCCGGGAAATCAACCCTTCTGAAGGTATTGTATCTGGCGGAACGGGTATCCGAAGGCCAGATCCTGATTGACGGCATGAACCTGGCGCGGATCTCCTCGGGAAAGCTTCCCTTTCTGCGGCGGCGTTTCGGAATGGTGTTCCAGGATTTCAAGCTTATTCCCAACCGCACGGTATTTGAGAATGTGGCCCTGGTGCTCCAGGTGGCCGGTGAAAAACCATCCTATATAAAGAAAAAGGTCATGCACGTTCTCAGGACCACAGGCATGGAAAAAAAGGCCAACCATCTGCCGCCGACACTGTCCGGCGGGGAACAGCAGCGGGTGGCCGTGGCCAGGGCCGTTGTGGGAGAGCCCTCAATTATTCTGGCAGACGAACCCACGGGCAGCCTGGATGACCACTCTGCCCAGCTTGTCCTGGACCTGCTCATGGAATATCATAAAAAAGGGGCCACCATTCTGATTGCCAGCCATAACCTGGGCCTGCTGGAAAGCTCTGTCCGGGGGCGGAATATCGCCATTGAAGATGGAAAACTCCAGGGAATTTCCACCATGCTTTACTAAGGAAAAGTGCGTTCGATGACCCGATTTTTGAAGAAAGCCTTTGCAGATATCCGGTCCAACCGGTTTTTAAATGTTATCACCATTATGACCATTTCACTGTCCATCCTGGTGGTATCGGTTTTTATGCTCTTTTTTGAAAATGCAAGCCGGGTACTGGAATCCTGGAACCAGGGCGGGCGTGCCATGATCTATCTGGAGAGCCGGTTCTCCCCGGATATGATGCCCGGGCTCCGGACACGGCTGGAAAGCCTGGGGGGGATCAGGGAAATTACCTTTATTCCAAAATCCCGGGCCCTTAAGCGGCTGCAGGAGGAGATGGGATCAAAAACCGAGTTCTTTTCCACCCTTGAGGAAAACCCACTGCCCCATGCCGTGGAAATTTCCATGGTTGCCCTGCCCAGCTTTGACCAGGTCCGGGAACTGGCCGCCGGGATTGAAGCCCTGGACCTTGTGGAATCCGTTGAATACGGCCAGGGATGGCTGGGACGGTTTCTTAAGTTGTTCAACCTGTTTAAGATGACGGGGTACGGGATGTGCAGCCTGTTTTTACTGATCGCCCTGTTCATCACCTCCAATACGGTCCGCCTGGCCTTTTACTCCAGGAAAACAGAGGTTGAGATTATGCGGCTGGTGGGTGCCACGGAGGGATTTATTAAAACCCCGTTTTATGTGGAAGGACTGCTTCAGGGGTTCCTGGGAGGGGTCCTGGGGGTGATGATCCTTCTGGCCGGATACCTGGCCCTCTCGTCGGGGATTACCCAGAACCTGGGCTCCTATGTCTACCTTGACATCCGGTTCTTATCCTGGCAGGCCATGGCTGTTATTTTATTTTCCAGTACATTTCTAGGTTGGTTCGGATGCTATTTGTCCCTGAAACAGATTTTAAAATAAGCCTTGCGGCAATCGTCGGAGGGCTTGTCTTGTTTCTGGGAATGATTTTTGTTCAGGATCTGTCCGCCGCGGTTCGCTATAAAGGCACGGTCAGTGCCTATAAACTGAACATCAGGTCGGAACGCTCCCAGTACTCGGATGTGGTGGTCACCCTTGACAAAGGGGATGTGGTGGATGTCCTGGAAGTCAGGGGAGGCATCGGCGGCTGGCTCACCGTGACCTATGAGGGCAGGAAGGGGTATGTGCGAAACCGGACGAAATACATGCTTCTTACCCCGGTTGAAAAAAGGGCGGCAGCCCCTGCTCCTGAGAAAAAGCCTGCCGTGAAGCCGAAACCGGCAAAAAAAGTCGTAAAAGAAAAAAAAGTGATCGCAGAAAAGATAGCGGATGAGACTAAAAAAGTGGCATCCTTTTCCCAGAAGGAAATGGAAATCATGGACGGGCTCAATGAGATCGACTATGCCCTGAACCAGGCCAGGGTCAAATCCGAAGCACTGCGCCGTGAAAACAAGGTGCTGACCTCTGAAATCAAGCGCATCCAGGACGAGGCCGGAACCCTGAATCTGGCCATGGGGGAGACCAGGGATTATGCAGCCCGGCGTCTCAATGCGCTGTACCGCATGCACATGATGGGCAGCATGGAGATGGCCGGGCCGCCGTCATCCCTGTTTGATTTTTTTGTCAAACAGAATGCCATGAAAAAAGTGGTGGCATCGGATTTCGCCCTTCTGGAAGACCAGGCAAGAAACCTTAGTGAACTGAAAGCGCTGGAAGGCGAACTTGAAGCCCGGAAAAGAGCCAGGGCGGAACTTGAGGGGGACCTTGCCCTGCAGATCCGGATTAAGGAAAAGGAGTCCGGTAAAAGGGCGGTGATCCTGAAAGAGATCCGCCGGAAGAAGAAACTCTCCCAGGCAGCCCTGGCCTCGTTACAGGCCTCGGCCAGGGATCTTGACAATACCCTGACGGCCATGGGGCTTAAAGGCCGTGCCGAACTGGATGATACCTCATTCATAAAACAAAAGGGCCGCCTCTCCTTCCCGGCCCGGGGAAAGGTTATTTCAACATACGGCACGTCCAGGAACGGGGATTACAAGTCCTTCACTTTTCAGAGCGGAATTGATATAAGGGTGGAACGGGGAGAGCCCGTGCACTCGGTCTTCAAAGGTGAGGTCATGTTTGCCCAGTGGCTTAAAGGATACGGCAACCTGGTAATTATCAACCACGGTGATAATTACTATACCCTTTATGCACACCTGGAAGAGGTCTTTAAGAAAAAAGGTGAGACCGTCGGTACCGGTGAGGTGATTGCCACTGCCGGTGATACCGGGTCCATCAGAGGTCTCAGTCTCCATTTTGAGGTCCGGCACCATGGCAAGCCGGTGAATCCCATGAAATGGTTAAAAAAAGGAGCATAACAGATGAGAAGTGAGTATTCCGGATTTTCGCGCCGCGTCAGGGCCGCAGCCCTGGCCCTGCTCTTTTTTTTCACCTGTGCCGGTATGGTGCAGGCTGCAGATGAGCAGACCTATAAGTCACTGAAGCTTTTTTCTGATGTTCTTGAAGAGATTGAAAAAAACTATGTGGACGAGATAGATGCCGATGAGCTGATCCACAACGCCATCAGGGGGATGGTGGGTAATCTTGACCCCCATTCCAGCTTCATGCCCCCGGAGGCATTCGGGGATCTTCAGGATGATACCAAAGGCAAGTTTTCAGGCATCGGTATCGTCATTACCATGAAAGACGGCATTCTTACCGTGGTCTCTCCAATAGAGGGCACGCCGGCCTATAAAGCCGGTATCCAGGCCGGTGACATCATTATCAAGATTGACGATGAGTCCACCAAGGAGATGGCGCTGTGGGAGGCGGTCAACCGTATGAGAGGCCCCCGTCATAAAGAGGTGCAGATTACGGTTGTCAGGGACGGGGAATCCTCCCCCCTGGAGTTTTCCCTGAAACGGGACCTGATTCCCATGACCAGTGTCCGGTCTGCCAGCCTTTCGCCCGGGTACGGATACCTGCGGATTACCAATTTCAGGATGAATACCCTAGAGGATGTTGAAAAGCAGCTCAGCCGCCTGGAAAAAGAGGAGAACGGTCTAAAGGGGCTGGTTATTGACCTCCGGGATAACCCCGGCGGTCTCCTGGACCAGGCCATAAAGATATCCGACCTTTTTCTGGACCAGGGTATCATTGTCTCCATTAAGGGCAGGTTGAAGAAAAATACCCAGGAGTTCACCGCCTATCCGGACGGAACCGACCGGAGCTATCCCATTGTGGTCCTGATCAACGGCGGGTCTGCCTCGGCCTCGGAAATTGTGGCCGGCGCCCTCCAGGACCATTCCAGGGCGCTGATTCTGGGAACGCCTTCCTTTGGCAAGGGGTCTGTACAGACCGTCCGCCCGCTTCCGGAAGGGTTTGGAATCAAATATACCATTGCCCGGTATTACACGCCAAGCGGCCGGTCTATCCAGGCCAAGGGAATCCAGCCGGATATTGATGTGGCCCAGGGCACCCTGGTGAAAAAGGATAAAAAAGCCTCTGCATTTGACCGGATGATGAAGGAAAAGAATTTAAAAAACAGCTTAAAGCCGGAAGAAAAGGCGGAAAAGAAAAAACAACCCAAACTTAAGAAAGATCTGGAAGTTGAAAAGCTGCATCAGGATGCCCAGGTTAAACGCGCCCTTGATATCCTCATCAGTTACGGCATCTTCAGCAAACTAAATGGCAGTTAAAAAGCAGACCGGGGGCCGGGGAAAAAGTACGGCCAAGGCCCCCGCCAAGAAAAAAAGTCCCGCCCGTAAAAAAACAGCCCCTAAAAAAACCGTAAAAAAACCTGCGGGTAAAAAAGCAGCCGGTAAAACCAACCTGGTCCATGAGTTGAAAAAGATCGGCTTAGGCGTTGCCATACTTCTGGCCGTCTGCCTGACCGCGGCCATGCTGGCAGATATTTTTATCAAATCAGGCCGCCCTGTGCCGTCCCCGCCTGAGGTGGCGGATACACCGCCGCAGCCCCTGAAAAAAACGGCCGTACCCAAGGTCAGAATGACACCGGTTGTGGATGATTCCACGGAAAATCCTGCGGAAAATCCGGTGGACGGCCTTCCCCTTACAAAGAAAAAAACAGCCGGGTTAAAGGATAAGAACTCAGCCCCAGCCATTGTTTACGAGGTGTTTGATGATGTGGACCCCGGGCATGTAAAAAAGCCGCCGGTGAGGAAACCCGGTGTTCATATGCCTCAGATTGCCATCATCATTGATGATATCGGATATGATAAGCGGTTGGCCCTGGAACTGTTCAAGGTGAATCCCGACATTACCTTTTCTATTCTTCCCTTTTCCCCCTACGGGAAAAAGATTGCCGGAAAACTCGGCCCCAGGGGGGCAGAGTTGATGCTTCACCTGCCCATGGAGCCCACTGAATATCCAAAGGTAGATCCCGGACCGGGCGCGCTGCTGTCATCCATGTCCCCTGATAAGCTGCTGGCGCAGCTCCGAAAGGACCTTGACGCCGTACCCGGTGTGACCGGGGTCAACAATCACATGGGGTCCAGGCTCACTGCCCAGGCCGATAAGATGAATCAGATTTTTACCGTGCTGAAACAGAAGAATCTGTTTTTCATTGATTCCCGGACCTCTCCGGATTCAAAAGGGGAGGCGTCGGCACGGCTGTTTATGTTAAGGTTTTCCCACAGGGATATTTTCCTGGATAATTTTCAGAATGTCGAATATATCACCGGGCAGTTTAAAAAATTGATCAAAGCCTCCCATAAACACGGTACGGCCATCGGTATCGGCCACCCTTACCAGGCCACCCTGGATACCTTGAAAGTAGAACTGCCCAAGCTCAGGGGCACGGTCCAGGTGGTGCGTGCCAGCCGCCTGGTGGCTATCCCGGGTTAACCTTTTTTTCCGGATAAAAGATGAAGAAATATACCCCCTTCCGGCAGGCCTGTCAGATACTTTTTTTGATAACCTGCCTGTTAATCGGCTATGAGTTTTATCAATTTGTCACCCCCCTTGAGCAGGGAACCCTGCCCCGGGTTTCCCGTCCACCCGGGGTGGAGGCCTTTTTGCCCATCTCCGCCCTGGTCAGCTTAAAGTATTTCCTGGTCACCGGAATTATCAACCAGGTCCATCCCTCTGCCCTGGTGATCCTATGCCTTGTCCTTATCACCGCCCTGGGAGTGAAAAAGGGGTTCTGTTCCTGGGTCTGCCCGGTGGGGTTCCTGTCCGAACTGCTCTGGCGGCTCCGCCCCGGACAATTAAAGAGGGTTGTCATACCCGGGATAGCGGATTGGGGGCTCAGGAGCCTGAAGTACTTTATTCTCCTGTTTTTTCTGTTCACCATCCTCTGGCAGATGAATTCGGCTGCCCTGGGACAGTTTATCCACAGCGCCTATCATATTGTGGCCGACATTAAAATGCTCCGTTTTTTCACCCATATGTCCGGTACTGCCGCAGCAGTGCTCGCGGGACTGGTGGTGCTTTCCTTTATTTTTCCCTACTTCTGGTGCCGGTACCTCTGCCCTTACGGGGCGCTGGCCGGGTTGATCAGTTTCCTGAGCCCCGTGAAGGTGCGCCGTAACGCATCTTCATGCACTGACTGCGGGCGCTGCAACCGGGCATGCCCCTCCCGTATCCGTATCAGCAGGGCCGCTGTTGTCCGGTCCGATGAATGCTTTGGCTGCGGAAGATGCGCGGAAGCCTGCCCTGAGCCGGATACACTGGCGCTCTCCCTTCCCGTGAGATCCGGAAAAGTGCCTGGTGCCGCTGTTGCGGGATTCGTTCTCATTGTTTTTCTGGGCGGTTCCCTCTTGGCCAGGACGGCCGGTATCTGGCACAACCAGGTACCGGACAGGGTCTATCTGGCCGCAATGCTTGAGACGGACCTGATTGAACCGGACCGGATAAAAAACATGGATGAGCTGATTCAGAATCTTGACCGCAGGGGGAAGCGGATCTTGATGATGAAGATGATGAATCCTCCTGAAAAACAGTAAGGTCAGTCTTCTTCCGTCAGCCCCCGGCAGAGAAACAGGGCTTGGGAGACCGGTATCCTGTCCGGAAGGTCAGCCTCCACATTGGCCATGAAGTGCTGGTTCACGGCTGTTAAAAGGGTGTTGAGCTTGTCCAGGTTCATCATGGCCTCTTTGGGAAGCTCGGTCATCCCCTTAAAGTTTTCGGGGCAGAAATCCACCATTGGCCCTTCCTCCTTTTGCAGATACAGGGGAAAACCGTGGGTCCGGCAGATGACCGGTCTTGCCTTGTAAAGAAGGCAGGCGCGGTTAATCAGTAAGGGGCACTTGTCTTCTTCTCTTTCAATCTGTTCCAGAATACGGGCCTGGTCAGTTTCCGGCAATGCCAGGAATGCCCGTGACAGTGCAAATGCTTCAACCGGGAATAGGTTCAGGAACCTGCAACAGGCATCGCACCCTTTTTTACAGGCAATATGATCCCGGTATCTCTCCGTTACCATCTTCACGTGGGTATCCACTCTTTCCAGCAGATCATTGTAGTTTTTCAATAACAGGTCAAGGGCGTCCAGGGACATAATTCACCGGTGTTGGGGATTAAAAAAAGATCAATATACCTGACTCCGTGAAAAATGGGAATAGGGTAAATGAGAGTCCTGTCTGCCGGAGAACGGTTTCAGGCCTTAAAATTATCTTTGTATATCAGCATGTTAACAAAGTGTATAATTCCATTACACAACGTAAAATTTAATTTACACTTCTTTACTTGACTACTTGCCAAACAAAGCATAGTTCTGTTCGAAAGTTAGGCTATTGTGAGTGCCTCGGCATTGACGACCCGGCCGGATCCATGGCCGGGAATTCAGGTGGACACTAACTTACGAAAAGGAGAATAAAATGAAAAAAGCACTTTTGTGTGTGGCAATTCTGGCAATGATGGCCGGTTCTGCTTATGCAGCAGACTGGAATTTCTACGGGTCAGCCCGTGTTGAAACTTTTTACACAGATACGGATAACGGTGACGGTACCAGCACTAAAAATTTCAGCGAAAGCCTCCAGGGCAACGCCCGTATCGGTGCCAGGGTTAAGGTCAGCGATGAACTGACAGGCCGTTTCGAGTATGGTGCTTCCGACGGAAACGCCAACATCCGCCTGCTCTATGGTAACTGGAACTTTGGCCCCGGCCAGTTGAGAATCGGTCAGGATTATACCCCGCTCTACCTGCCTGTTTCCAATCAGGTTTATGCCACTGATAACGGTCTGGCCGGATGGGGTGAGCCCTACCCCGGACGTCATGCCCAGATCAAACTGATCTTTGGCGGTTTCCAGTTTGCCATGGTTTCCCCTGACAATACCTACTATGACGGTACTGATGCTGTTGATACAAATACCGAAGTCCGGATTCCCAGACTGGAAGTCCGTTACAAAGTAAATATTGACAATTGGTATGTTGCCGCCGGTGCCGGCTACAACAGCTTTGAAGTATCTGACCAGTATGACGTAGACTCCTATATCGGTGTTGTCAATGCCGGTTTCAAGGCAGGCAGTTTCTCCCTGGGCGGTGAAGCTTTCGTCGGTGAGAACATTGGTAATATTGTCAGCTCCGATGTTAACGGCAATGATTCCGGAAAGGGATATGCCCAGGTCAGCGGCGGTACTGTACAGGATAACGAAGCCTATGGTTATGAAATCGTAGCTGCCTACATGATCAATGAAATGCTCTCCCTTGAAGCCGGTCTGGGTTACGCTCGCACCGAGCTGGACAATGCGGACAAGGATGACATGTATGCATACTACCTGCAGGCTCCCATCACACTGGCTCCCGGCGTATTTGTCATCCCCGAAGTCGGTAAGGTTGACTACAGAGAAGATGCCCAGGGCGACAAAACTTACTTTGGCGCGAAATGGCAGATTAACTTCTAATTTGATTTAAAACGTTTCATCCCACCTGAACAATCCGAAAAGCCCCGGCAGATCCATTTTGCCGGGGCTTTTTTATATGGCGGAGGCCATTATTCAGTGAGTCTGTTTTCTTTAGCCCGAAATATCCGGAATTTTATTGAAGTATTGCCCCTGGCGTTCAGGGGTATGGGCGTCTGAGCCAAGTACCAGGGGAATGGCCAGACTATCGGCCTCCCGGATAATCCAGGGAGAGGGGTAGGTGGCGCCGTGCCGGTGGTTGATGCCGTTAGTGTTGATTTCCAATTTCATGCCGTTTGCGGCCAGGGCCTCCAGGGTCTCCCTTACCAGCTTCCGGTACCAGGCAGCGGTTTCATCAAAGTAGCGGTTGTTCTGGTTGTGCTTTTTGATTACATCCAGGTGGCCTGCCACGTCAAACCAGCCTGTGGCCGCCGCTTCCCGGATCAACTGGTAGTAATGGCTGCAGAAAGCGCGGATATCGCTTTGAAACACCTCTTTAAAGGTCCGCTCGAATTCATCTTTCCGGCCGTTTACCATAAAGTGCCCCCGGTCCGTTACAATGCCGTGGACAGACACCAGGAGGATATCCCAGCCCTGATCAATGATCTCTTTGATCCAGTGGCGGTGCCTGGGAATATACTCGATTTCAAGCCCGGCAAGGATAGTGATATTCCGGCCGTGAACCCTGCGGGCAGTCTCTATCTCCCTGCGGTAGTCTTCAAGCAGTTCCCTTTCCATGGCATACCGGGTCGGGAAGGGCAACGGCATATGGTCGGTAACGGCAATGGTGGTCAGCCCCTTTTGGATGGCGGATTGTGCAATCTCATCAACGGAGGCGGTTCCGTCGGAGTAGGCGGAATGCATGTGATAGTCGGCACAGCGGTCAAGTGGCAAATCAAATCTCCTTGGGTCGGGAATCCTGTTCCGTAACATTTCACGAAACAGGACTCCTGTATATCAACTTATTGTGAGCGGCATATTAGACCGGATCAGCCTTCGGGGAATTTAATGGAAACCTTCCGTCTGCCTTTTTTATCTTTAATTCCAACGGAAAGTTCGATGCTGCTGTCCATTATACCCAGGGCAATGGTGGTCTTTCCCTTGGCATCTTCAATATGGGTGATTTCACGGATGGCCTCAAAGATGCTGTTTCCGGTTTCTCCACCCGGGGAGGGCAGTTCCGCTTTCCGGTACTCTGCCGTCACCTGTACCTTGCCGTCTCCACTTTCCTTCAGGGTTATTTTCTCCGCATCGGCATTCACCCCGTGAAGGGCTGCCAGGGCCAGCCACTTGAGGGCTGCCTCGCCGGAATCCGTGTCACTGGCCAGTTCGGACATCTCCTTTAACGGATCTGTCTCCGAGAAACAGGTGCATAATTCCTGGACTTTTAAATGCAGGTTTTCAGGATCTTTCATGGATGGTCTCCTTTTGAAAGGGTTACATTCTTCAATATAATCAGGGATGGGAAGGGATCAATCCATAAGTAGCATTTTTGTGGGACTCTTATCTTAAGGTTTTAATTCTTGACAGATAATAATTTTGTGAGTAAGTGTTACTCACCTTATGGAATTATGCATTTTCACAGAGGGCTGACCCATAAAAACAAGAGCAGACAGAAGATGAGACACAAGGGAAAAACAAATCCGCCCGGCCGGATCAAGATCATGGAATCTTTTTCAGAACTGATGCAGGAGAAAGACTTTCACTCGATCACCACGGCGGAAATTGCCGGAAACGCTTCCGTAACCGAGGGCCTGATCTATAAGTACTTTACGGACAAAAAAGATTTGCTGTACCAGGTCCTTAACGATCATTTTTCGGTGTTTCTGGCCAGGATTGAAAAGCGGATTGAAACGGAAACCTCAAGTATCAGGCAACTTGAAATCGTTATTTTCACAAGCCTGGAAAGCTACGCAGAGAACAGGCTTTTTTCAAAGATGCTGATGCTGGAGGTCAGAAATTCCCCGGAGTTTTTTAACTCAGATGCCTACGGCATGGTACGCAGATACGCAGCCACCATTCTGGAGATTATCCGGGAGGGTGTTGATTCCGGGGAATTGAAACCCGGGACCGACCCCCATGTGCTCAGAAAAGTGGTGTTGGGGGCTATTGAACACGCCTGCCTCGGGGAGATAATTTTTGGCAGGGAACTTGATATTGACCATACGTCCAGCGGTATTGCAGACATTGTATTTAACGGAGTGAAAGTATGACAGGATCGGAACTGATAGGAAATATCATTGAGAGAAATATTAAATCTGGTGCAACCGGTCTCAACGAAGACCAGGCCAAGGAAATTTTCCGGGCCCTGGAACTCCCTGTGGTCGGGGAGGAAAAGGTTGAGGCAGGCGGCCGGGATGATTATATCACAGAGGTGCTGGCCGCCGGGGACAGGACCGGATATCCCCTGGTGCTGAAGGGGCTTGGGGAGAAAATCCTGCACAAGACAGAGGCCGGCCTGGTGATCACCGGAATAGAGAGCAGGGAACGGCTGGCCCAGGCTGCTGCAATTGTCAAAGACCGCGCCGGTGCAGAGCTGGATGCCTTCCTGGTTCAGCCCATGATCCAGGGGAAACGGGAGTTTGTGGCAGGCATGTTCAGGGATGCCCAGTTCGGGCCGGTGATCATGTTCGGGCTGGGCGGGGTGCTGACCGAAGCCCTGGAGGATATTGTTTTCAGAATTGCCCCGCTTTCAGAAGCCGATCTTGAGGATATGCTCAACGGGCTGGCAGCCAAGAAACTGCTGGGGCCGTTCCGGGGAGAGGCTGCCGTGGACCGTGATGCGCTTAAATCAGTCATCAAGGGGCTGTCGGACCTGGCCTGTGATTATCCTGCCATCCGTGAGATTGATGTGAACCCCCTGATTGTTCAGCCGGACGGCAAGCCTGTGGCCGTAGACGGCCCTGTCATCCTGGGTGAAGGCGGGCAGGCAGGGGAATGCCGGCCGAAAATAGATTTCAAGGCCCTTAACCTCTGTTTTTATCCGGAATCCATCGCCTTTGTGGGTGCTTCTGCCTCCCCGGGGAAATGGGGGCATATGCTGCCCGTGAATACCTTTGCCAGGGATTTTAAGGGGAAGGTTTATCTGGTCAACCCCAAAGGGGGGACCATCATGGGGCGCAAGGTGTATGAAAGCCTGGACCGGATAGAGGGGGATGTGGACCTGGCCGTGGTCACCGTACCGGCCGGCAGGGTCATGGACCTGATCCCGGAGATGGCTGAAAAAAACGTAAAAGGCATGCTGCTGATCACCTCCGGATTCAGGGAGGTGGGCGAAGAGGGCCGTCAACTGGAAGATGCGGTCATGGCAAAGGCGCGTGAGGCAGGGATTCTGGTGCTGGGCCCGAACACCATGGGTGTATGCAACCCCCATGCGGAATTTTACAGCACTGCTGCCAACGCCTATCCCTTACCGGGGTCAACCGCCCTGGTCTGCCAGTCCGGAAACATGGGCACCCAGCTCCTGGCCTTTGCCGAACAGCAGGATATCGGGATCCGTGCCTTTTCAGGCTCAGGCAACGAGGCAATGGTGACCATAGAGGATTATATGGAGGCCTTTGAGCTAGATGACCTGACCCGGAGCGTTGTCCTGTATATTGAGAGTGTTAAAGACGGGAGGCGGTTTTTCCAGTCTGCATCACGGGTCTCAAGGAAAAAACCGGTGATTGTGCTCAAGGGCGGACGGACCGCGATGGGCGAACAGGCAGCCTCAAGCCATACCGGGGCCATGGCTTCCGATGCAAAGGTGTTTAACGCGGCCTGCAACCAGGCCGGTGTGATCCAGGTGGAGCAGCCCATGGAGCTTCTGGACCTCTCTGCTGTATTTTCATCCCTGCCCCTGCCCCGGGGAAACCGGGTGGCTATCATGACCCTCGGCGGCGGCTGGGGGGTGGTGACCACTGACCTTTGCGCCGAGTACGGCCTTGAGGTCCCCCCCCTGTCCGAAGAGATCATCGGCAAGCTCAATGGAATCCTGCCCTCCTTCTGGAGCCACGGCAATCCTGTGGATATCGTCGGAGAAGGGGATCCCAATATTCCCAGGACCTGCATAAAAGAGCTGCTTAAGTGGGACGGCTGTGATGCGGTGATCCACCTTGGGATCCACGGCAAACGGGTCCTGGCCAATGCCATGATAGAGTCCACCCTGAGAATCGACCCGGCCATGGATGAGAACTCGGCCGTCCTGTACAAGGACGCCCTGCTGCAGTTTGAAGAAGAGTATACCCGTTATGTGGTTGAGCTTACCCAAAAGTACAATAAGCCCGTACTCGGGGTGAGCCTGCTCACCGATGAACTGAGCCGTACCCTGTACCGGTTTGACAATCATGAGCATAAAGGGGTGTTTTTTCCATCCCCGGAACGGGCGGTCAAGGCACTGGCAGGTATGGTCCGGTATCAGACCTGGCTTGAAAACCGTAAGGCTTAGGCAGGGGGGGAAAACCCGGGGTTGAAACTTGGGGGGAATTATTCTAAGGTGATCCATCCCAGCTGAGTTCACCAACAGGGGGCGGGCTGTCCCTATCTGAATCCCGCCCCGGGAGAAACACCAAACCAACCATCAGGAGGAGAAAATGAGTGTCAAGGTAACCACATCCACTTTAATGAAAATGAAGCAGGAAGGGAAAAAGATCACCGCTCTGACTGCCTATGATTACCCCTTTGCCGGTATCGTGGACAGTGCCGGCATTGATATCATCCTGGTGGGCGATTCCCTGGGGATGGTGGTCCAGGGAAAGGAGACCACCCTTCCGGTGACCATGGATGAGATGATTTACCATACCTCCCTTGTCACCAGGGCCTGCACATATTCCATGGTGGTGGGGGATATGCCCTTCATGTCCTACCACGGCTCCCTGGATACGGCTGTTGAAAATGCGGGCAGGTTTCTAAAAGAGGCCGGAGCCTCCGCCGTAAAGCTGGAAGGCGGGGCTGATGTCTGCCCGGTGATTACTGCTATTGCCAGGGCCGGTGTTCCGGTGCAGGCCCATATCGGGCTGACCCCGCAGTCGGTCCACCAGATGGGCGGCTTCAAGGTCCAGCGGGACGAAGACCGGCTGATCCGGGATGCAAAGGATGTGGAGGCTGCCGGTGCTTTCAGCGTGGTTCTGGAAGGGATTCCCTCTCCCATTGCCGCTAAGATCACCGAAGCCCTCAGCATACCCACCATCGGCATCGGTGCCGGCGCCGGGTGTGACGGACAGATCCTGGTGCTTCATGATATGCTGGGAATCAATGACAGGTTCCTGCCTAAGTTCGTAAAGAAGTATGCAGATATTGCCGCTGTTGCCCGTGAGGGGCTGGAAGCCTATATCAAAGAGGTCAGGGAGGGAAGTTTCCCCTCTGAAAATTATGAGTACAAGTAAGAAACGGTTTTCAATCATCGGATGCGGCCGGGTAGGCGTCTCCCTTGCAGTGTTCCTGTCTTCCGGAGGATTTGAACCGGCTGCCTTTTTCAGCAGAACCCGTGAATCCGCCCTTTTTGCCAGGGACATGGCATGCCGGGGGCAGGTTGCGGATGATGCCCTGACAGCAGCCAGGGCTGCGGATATTGTCTTTATCACCACACCGGACACCCTGATAGAGCCGGTGTGCACGGCATTGGCGCAGGATGGTGGATTCGGGCCTGAATCCAGGGTGTTTCACCTGTCCGGGGCGCTGTCGTCCGATATCCTGGCCGCTGCCCAGGACCAGGGGGCGGCCGTGGGGTCCATTCATCCCCTGCAGGCCTTTACCCCCTATGAAAAGGGGCAGGGCAATCCCTTTAAAAACATCAATATGTCGGTGGAGGGCAGGGGCGAAGCTGTTATGCTGGGCCAGGGCATTGTGGCGGCACTGGGTGCAAGATCATTTACCGTTCCGACAGATGCCAAAACCCTTTACCATGCATCGGCTGTGGTGGCATCCAACTACCTGGTGACCGTGGAGGACTTTGCCCTGCGCCTGCTTATGGAGACGGGGCTTGATGAAAACAGGGCCTATGAGATCCTTGAGCCCCTGATCCAGGGAACCCTGGCCAATATAAGGAACAAGGGCTGTACCCGTGCCCTGACCGGGCCCGTGGCCAGGGGAGACCATGAGATCGTATCCCGGCACCTGACCGATATTGATGCCAGGATGCCGCAGTTTTCAAAATTGTACAGGCTTCTGGGAGAGCATACCCTGGACATCACCCGCCGGGGAGATGGCTTAGATAAAAAGGCGGAACAACGATTGTCCCGCCTTTTTTCCGGTAAATAAGCTATGCTGCTTTTGCAAATACTTAATGGCTGATCGGAAAACCTCGCTTGGATGAAAACTTATCCATATGCAAGGCGCAAGAAAGTTTGAAACCGGAGCGTACTTCAGTACGTGAGGATTTCAAGCTTTTGCAGCAACGCGGCAGATGGATAAGTTTTCGTTCAAGCACTTAGATTTTAAACAGGGTCAGGGGCGGACGGTTATCCGCCTCTAATGCCTGGTTGGCCTGCTCCAGCAAGGGTTTGCTTGAGATTACCGAAATACCTTTCTGTGATTCATCCCGGGTAAAATAGGTCCCTGCGATTTCCTGAATCCGTTTTTTGTTCATTTTCAGCAGGGAGTCCTTGAACTGCCGCCTTATCTCATTGGACAGCCTGGTGATCTCCCTGTAAAATGCTTTCATGGCAGCAGGCCCAGGGGTCTCGGGCTTGTCAATATCGGAGCAGACCTGGAGAATAGCCTCTTTTACATCTGTCTCTGAAAATTTGCCCCCGACGATAAAATCACAGGCATCGGCATAGACATCAAGGGTCCGTTTGATATGGGGATCCCTGTAGGAGCCGAAGGAGAAGATACCCTCCTCGGTGTTGTACAGGGCAAATCCGCCGTAGGCGCCGCCTTTCTCCCGGATCTCCTTATGCAGGAAAAGGGAGCGCAGCAGTTTTGAAATCACGGCAAGGCCCGGGGAGTCTTCATGGGTGATGCGCACGGTTTTAAAGGACTGGCCCACAAAGGAGACTGCGGTATTGGTGTACCACCCCTCATAGGGGCGCCGGGTGTCGCTGGTGATTTCCGGTGTGAAAAAAGCCTTTTCCGTACCGTTTGTCAGGCTGTCATGGATCTCCCTGATCCGTTTGTCCGCCCGGACCATGGACGGAACCGCCCCGATCACCGCCGGTTTGAAATTATCCCTCTTAAGCAGGGCAAAGGCAATGTCCGACAGATCCCGGCTCAGGGCGTCCATGGCAGCCTGCCCTGTTTTTTCATCATTTATCCTGGCGGTCAGGTCTTTGATGCTCCGGTACTGGGCAATGCCGTGCCAGAGCTCATTAATATGGGATGCCTTTGACAGGTGTTTGGCTGACAGGGATATGGCATACCTGTGGCCCGTTGAGACAATGGAGGTTTCCATGGCGGCCTGGTACTGGAGCAACAGGCTTTTCAGGCGGTCATGATCCGAGAACCCAAAGGCGCTTACATATTCGTCAACAAGGTCAAAGAGGTTGTCGATATTCCGGTCCAGCGCTTTGCCCTGGAGGGCCAGGAAACTGTGCGAATCCCCTTTTTCGGAGAAATAAGAGCCGGAAAAGGGAGACATGGAAATCCCGCCGGTATACAGGTCCGTCCGTTCAGCCAATTGCACATAGGAGCTTTTTGCAGTGCCGCTGTTGGTAAAGGCCTTGCAGAAAAAGGGTGCCATGGCAAAAAGGTCCGCAGGGATTTTACCCGCCCCCACAGGGCAGGTAAAGTATAAAATACCTGAGGTTGCCTTGTCATAGCAGGTGGCAAGTTTTACCTGGTCAACGGCATCCGGATGGATGATTTCAATTTCCGGCGGCACATCCGCAAGTTCCAGTGTGGGCAGGACAGTGAGGTCTTCCTCGGCTTCCTGGAGGGCTTCAAGTGCCCTGGCATCGGAGCGGATCCGGTCAAGATCTTCCGGGGTGAGCCCTGAAAGCCTTGCTTTTAGTTCCTCCCTGGTCTTTTCAACGTTGCGGGCTTCAAGACCGGTATCCGGCTCAAGGGTAAACAGGAGCCTGTGCGGATTATCCAGGAAAAAGGTTTTTATCTTTTCCTCCAGAAACGGTCCCTTATCGATCTCTTTTTTCAGCCGGTCCAGGTCATCGTCAATATTAATGCAGGCCACCGGATCTCCACCGTGAATAACCGTTCCGGCAAAGGAGAGCAGGAGTTTGATGCCGAAGGGGTAGGGCGTATTGGTGATCTCTTTTCTGTAGAATTCGATCTGGTGGATGGCCGAGTCTATCAGGTGCCGGTCAATGCCTTTCTCCTCAAGGGTTTCCAATGTCTTAAAAACGATCTCTTCCACACGGGGTACCGATTCCTTGGCGATATCCTTGAGGCCGCAGACAAACATGGTGTCCCTGTTGTCGCCGTCAAACCCGGTGCCGTCCGACAGGGCAGAGCCCAGGTCGGAGTCGATAAGGGCCTTGCGCAGGGGAGACGCCGAGTTGCCCAGGAGAACCTGTTCTAAAATCGTAAGGACAAGCACGTCAAAGTTGGAGCGGATATCGGAAGTCAGCCAGGCCACGCATCCCTGGTATTTGCCGGACAGGTCTTCCGCATCTGCATAGGCATAGGCCTGGGTCTGGGTGCGCGGGCTGTCCCATCTGGGCTGGGAGGGTACACTGGTGTCCATATCCAGGAATTCAAACTGTGACAGGACCTTGTCTTCAATAAAGCCCAGGGTCTCTTCCAGGGGCAGGTTGCCGTAAGTGTAGAAAAAGGCATTGGACGGGTGGTAATACTGTGCATGGAATTCCCGCAGCCCCTCATGGGTGAGGTTGGGAATATCAGAGGGCTCGCCGCCGGAGTTGTTGGCGTAGGTGGTGTCCGGATACAGCCCCTTGAGCAGGGCCCTGGACAGGACCTGGTTGGGGGAGGACATGGCCCCTTTCATCTCATTGTATACCACGCCTTTGTACTCCAGTTCTGTGCCGTCCCCTTCGGTCTCTGCTATTTCAAGGCGGTGTCCTTCCTGTTTGAAACTCAACTCATCTATATTGGGGAAAAAGGCCGCATCCAGATAAACATCCATGAGGTTGTAATAATCTTTTTTATTCTGGGTGGCAAAGGGATACATGGTCCAGTCCGATGCGGTAAATGCATTCATGAAGGTGGACAGGCTCCGCTTGATCATGGAGAAAAACGGATCCCGGACTTCGAATTTCCTTGAGCCGCATAGGACAGTGTGCTCCAGGATGTGGGCCACACCGGTGGAATCCGTGGGTACGGTCCTGAAAAAGACCCCGAATGTATTTTCCTTATCCCGGTTGGCAATATGGATGTGGGTGGCCCTGGTGGTTTCATGGGTCAATTCGATCAGATCCGCATCAATGCTGGGAAGATGGGAGACCTGCTTTACACGATATCCGTTAATGGTCTGTCCTGGTGTGAACGCCGTCTTTTCCATGGTGTTGTCCTGCTTTTTGCTAAAGTTTTTTGTAAATCCCCCGGCTGACCCGCTGGATTTTATTAATCTTGTCCAGTCTGAAGATGATATTTCTCAGCTTCTTGTCGTCAAATCCCGTGGCAGCCTTGATGGTTTTAAAGTTGGTCCCTTCAGGATGGTTCTCAATGATTTCCAGAACAATGGAAGAGGCACTTTTCTTTTTGGAGGACCGGGGTTTTCCGTCCTGTCTGCCGGCGGGCTGTTTCTGATAGATCAATTGTTCAAGCTTGTCAAGCCTTGCGTGGAGATTGCTGATATCTTCTTTGGTGGGAATGTCCAACCGGTGCAAGAGCATTCTGATGAAGCTTTCCCAATTTGCGCCAAAATCGGTCTGTTCCATGGTGTAAAGTCTCCTTAAAAATTTTGAATTCAGGCTAAAGGCCCCGTATGCATTCATAGTGGAAAAAATCGGGCAATGCAGTAACCGGGACAATTTGCTGTTTCGTTTGGGAGAGGTGATGCTTGTTGCCCAAGTGAAATATAATTAAAAATTACTTCCGAACCCCGGTAAAGTCAAGTAGTAATTTTGTAAATAAGAGTAAAGTAATTGCCTGTACCTTGAGGGGCTTAGCCCGACCCGCAGAATATCCGGGGGTACCCGGCATTCCTCATTTTTTTTCTTATTTTTTATCTCAACCAATTGTTTCATCCGATTTTGTACCTTTTCTCCCCTTGTGGTATGATGTACCAGACCCAAAGGCAGATCTGAACAGGATAAAACTGAAAATGGAGCTGGTATGACACATCCCGGAGAATTATTGAAAAGCAGAAACCTTTATGCCGGTAAGGAAATGGGGCAGAACTTCCTGTCCGATCCAGGTACGGCGCAGATGATCGTGGATCAGGCCGGCATTACCGGGGATACCCTTGTTCTTGAGGTTGGGCCGGGCCTGGGCGCCCTTACCCTGCCCCTGGCAAGGGCGGCCGGCAAAGTGGTTGCAGTTGAAAAAGACAGGCGGATTATCCCCCTTCTGGAGGGGGAACTGGCCGATGCCGGGCTTACCAATGTCACCATTATCAACCAGAATATCCTTAAAACCGATATCCGGGAGATCGCAGGCGACAGCCGTCTTGTGGTCATGGGAAATCTTCCCTACAATATTTCCTCACAGATCCTGTTCAAGCTGGTGAAAACCCGGTCCGTGGTTGAAAAGGCCTTTCTCATGTTCCAGAAGGAACTGGCCGTCCGCCTGAAGGCCGAACCCGGCGGCCGGGACTATTCAAGGCTTTCCGCCGTGGTTCAGTATGCCGCCAGGATAAGCCATATGGCCAATATCCGGCCAAACTCATTCTTTCCAAGGCCGGATGTGGATTCCACCGTTCTCCGGTTTGACTTTTTCGAGACCCCGGGAATGAATGAGGAAAGGGAAGATCTTTTGTTTGCCGTGATCAAGGCAGCATTTTCCAAAAGAAGGAAAACCCTCAAAAATTCAATGACCGGCGGTGATCTCGGATTTAAAAAATCAGAGGCGGGCCAGGCCCTTGAACGGGCAGGGATTGATCCTGTGCGCCGGGCCGAAACCCTTACCATTGAGGAGTTTGTAACCCTGGCCGGTGCGGTGTGGGAGATGAAAAAGGAATGATCCGCCATGATTGAAGCAACGTTTTCCATCGAAAACCTGATTGCCATTGTCCGGGACGGGGGAACCGTAAAGACCGGCGTGGATGTCTATGACAGGGATGGAACCTTGCTTCTGGCAAGAGATGTTGTGGTGGATCAGGTCAAAACCCTGGAAGTTATACGCCGGAACGGGCTGCGGTCCGTGCCTGTGGCAAAAAGCGGGGGATTGTTTGACGGCAGCGGCAACCGCATCAGGATAGCGGCAGACGGCAGCCTGGCCCTTCCGGAACCCGGAGACAGGGACGCGCCTGCCTCAGGCCGGAACGTGACCCGCCGGCTGGAAGAGATCAGGGAAATCCGTGAAGAGGCAACCGAGAAACATACAAAAGCAAAAGCATGCCTGAAATCCATCCTTTCCCAGATCCGTGAAACCCAGGGACAGTTTGATGTTCAGGCGGTTGAAGCCCAGGCATCGGAACTCGTCGCTTTTGCCCTGGGGTCAGACCACCCCTTTTCCTATATGGGCCGGGAACTCTTTCACTACGAGGACTACCTTTACGGTCATGCCGTAAATGTCTGTGCTCTGGGTACAACCGTACTTCACCGTTTTAATGAAGAGTTTTCAAGATCCATAGAAAAATCCCTGTGGGCAGATCCTGACATGGCTGCCTCCGGGGGCAGTTTTTCATATTACTACCCCGATGACCTGGATGAGATGTCCCTGGGCTTTTTTATCTATGATATGGGCAAGGCCCTGGTGCCGGAAAATATCCTGAACAAGACCACCGGCCTGACCAAAGACGAACTGAAAATGATGCAGCGCCACTCCTATGAGTTCGGCGGCAGGATACTGGAAAAAAACCGTATGAACAACTCAGTGCTTTCCAATATCGTCCAATATCATCACGGCCCCCTGTTTGCCGGTGAAAAAAATTGCTATCCCAACGACCGCAAGTTTTCGGACATTCCCATCTATGTCAGGATCTGCAAGCTCATGGATATTTACGATGCCATGATTTCCAAACGCAGTTACAAGGATGCCCTCAACCAGGTCACGGCAGCCACTGAGCTTTTCAGGACCTATGTGAAAAAAGATCCTATGCTCCAGCTTATCCTCCATGCCTTTGTCAACAGCATCGGCCTCTACCCCCCGGGCAGCATTGTTTTTCTGAAAAACGGCCAGATGGCCTATGTGCTGGAAAGCCGGGGGCCTATCGTGCTTCCCTTTACCGATTCCGGCCTGACCCCCCTGGGCAGCCGGCCCGACCCCTTTGACGTGAGCATGAGATCCCCTGCTTTCCAGGTGGATCCGGACAGGAGTGTCCAGACCCCCAAGGAGGTATACGGCATCCTTCCTTCATTTATCAAAACCATTGCCATGCCCGGCTGAACACCCTACAGGAGACAAGATGATCAAACCGAAGTATCCGGTACCGGCACCCGTCATAAACCGGAAGGAGACCTTCTGGACCAATCCGGAGTACAGCTGTTTTGAAACGGCAAAAGACCGGATCCCCCTTTCTGCGGAAGATATAAAAGCGGCTGAAGACAGGTTAAACAGGTTTGCGCCTTATATTGCCCGGGTTTTTCCGGAGACCCGGAAAACAGACGGGATCATTGAATCTCCCCTGAAACCTGTTCCTGACCTCCAGGCCCGGCTGGCCGGCGAATTAAACGCCCGGGTGCAGGGCAGGCTTCTGCTTAAATGTGACAGCCACCTTGCCATTTCAGGCTCCATCAAGGCAAGGGGAGGGATCTACGAGGTCCTGAAACATGCGGAAACCCTTGCTTTTCAAGCCGGGCTGCTGGATCCGGATGATAATTACGGAAAACTTGACACCAATGAGTTCAGGCAGTTTTTTTCCGGGTATTCCATTGCCGTGGGCTCCACAGGTAACCTGGGGCTGAGTATCGGGATTATGAGCGCCCGGCTGGGATTCAGGGTGTTTGTGCACATGTCTGCCGATGCCAGGCAGTGGAAAAAAGAGATGCTCCGGAAAAAGGGGGTCCAGGTCATCGAATACGACTCCGATTACAGCAGGGCTGTTGAAGAGGGCCGGCGCCAGGCTGAACAGGATCCCGGCATGCATTTCATTGATGATGAAAATTCCACCGATCTTTTCCTGGGATATGCCGTGGCCGCCTCAAGGCTGAAACAGCAGCTGGACGGAATGAGCATAACCGTGGATAAAGACCATCCCCTCTTTGTCTATCTGCCCTGCGGCGTGGGCGGCGGCCCCGGCGGAATTACCTTTGGCCTGAAACAGGTTTTCAAAGACAACGTCCACTGCTTTTTTGCCGAGCCAACCGCCTCCCCCTGCATGCTCCTGGGACTGATGACAGGCCTCCACGAGAGGATCAACGTCCGTGATATCGGGCTGGACAATATCACCGATGCCGACGGCCTTGCCGTCCCAAGTCCCTCCGGGTTTGTGGGCAGATCCCTTCAAGGAATGATCAGCGGGGTTTACACGGTGAGCGATGCACGTCTCTACAGGCTCCTGCGCCTGACAGCAGACACGGAAAACATCCGGCTTGAACCCTCTGCCCTGGCCGGGGTACCCGGCGCCTTTGATCTGTTCAGGACTGAGCAGGGCAGGGCCTATATTGAGCAGCACGGCCTTGCACCGGTCATGGCCAATGCCGTCCACATTGCCTGGGCAACCGGCGGCAGCATGGTCCCGGCCGATGTCATGGATGCCTATTACGCCAAAGGGAAATCCTGATTCACGGCCGAAATCCTTGAAGAGGCCATTATCAAAACAGGAGAATCCAGGAGAATCCGTCTGATGAAATTTTATAAAAAGATATCAAATATAGTGATTGTTTTTGTCCTCTTCTTTACCGGGCAGGCATGGGCGGGAAATGAAAAGTATGGCATCCTGGGGAAAAAGGCCCCCGAGCTGAACCTGGATACCTGGATTGACGCGGACGGCAGCAAACGGCCTCCCTTAACCCTTGATTCCCTCAGGGGCAAGGTGGTGTATTTGTACTTCTTCCAGGACTGGTGACCGGGGTGCCATTCCCACGGGTTTCCCACCCTCCGCACCCTGAGCCGGGAGTTCAGGTCAAATCCGGATGTCGCCTTTATAGCAGTCCAGACAACCTTTGAGGGCTTTGGCATCAATACCCGGGACAAGTTAAGGCACAACCAGGTCAAGTACGACCTGAATGTGCCCATGGCCCATGACACCGGCAAAGGCGAGTACCGCAGACTTCCCAAAACCATGGTAAAGTACAGGTCCGGCGGCACCCCATGGATCGTGATTATTGATCCGGAAGGAATCATTGTTTACAACCAGTTTCATATTGATGTCGGGCAGGCTGCTGAAATGATCCGGGAGCTTTTAGAGAAAGGCTGATTTCAGGAACAACAACTTTGCGGGCCGGGTTTTGGCTGGTGTTGGTTTGGGGGCAGAGGCATAGAGACCGGCGGCCCGGGCAGGATGTCCGGCCTGATCGAACTATTTTTTACCGACTGAAAAATTGGCAATACCGGATATCGAGGCGGTAAAAAATAGCGACCTTATGGCTCGGACACCCACCCGGACCTACTCGGTTCACGAACTGCTGCATTTTTATCCGTGGAATCTCAGTATGATTTTCTTTAACTACTTTACAAGATTGATGATGTTTGTTACTCGGTTATCACATCAAAAAATAATCGAGATGACTAATAATGTTCCTTGCTTTTTTAAACAGATTATTAAATACCAAATTCTAAGGATTAAGGTCTTGAATCAAGTGAAAATTGAAACTCCTTTAATGAGCAAACGACAAGACTATTCGTTGAAACGAATTGAAGAATACAAAAAAGAAATCAACTCCATTAATATTTTAAGTAAATTCCCTAATCTAACGATATATGCAGCCGGATCTTACGGAAGGCTGGAAGCTTGGAAATATTCAGATATAGACTTGTTTTTTTTGTTGAATGGGTCTGTTGATTCTGAGAAATCAAACATAAATCAAATTCAACTATTTTCAAATATAATTGAAATATCAGATAAATTTGGATTTCCACCTTTTTCAAACGATGGCGAGTTTTTAAAAGTGCTATCCTTAGATGAAATGATCGAGAAATTAGGCGGCCAATTCGATGATTACGAAAATCATTTTACAGCAAGAATGCTATTACTCTTAGAAAGTAAATGCCTTTTTAATGACAGAATTTATAAAGATGCAATAACAAAAATAATTGAATCCTATTTTCGAGATTATCCAAAACATAAAGCAGATTTTCGTCCAGTATTTTTAATCAACGATATCATTAGATATTGGAAAACATTGTGCTTAAATTATGAAAACAAAAGGAACCAACCAACCTCAGATCCGCAAAAGAAATTGAAACAAAAAATAAAAAATTTTAAACTAAAAATTAGTAGGATGACGACTTGTTTTGCAACAATAGCAGCACTATCTTGTCAATTAGATGCGACAACTTGTGAGAGTGTTATAAAGTTAGTGGATAAAACCCCAATGGAACGTTTACAAAATGTTGTTGATTATATACCAGATTCAAAAGATGCTGTTGATTCATTGCATGCTGAATATGAATGGTTTCTTGGAAAAACAGGGTTAACACAAAAGGAACTCGAGGGGCACTTCAAGGATGAAAAGTCACGAGAGAAGATGTTTGATAAAGCTGAATGTTATAGCCAAACTATGTTTGAGGTAGTTAAACTTGCTGACAAAAAATATGATGTATTTAAATATCTGGTGAAATAAAATGGCCTCAATTTTTGTATTATTTATTGAGGATGATTTAGTTGGTAAATGTCTTGAACTAATTAGGAAGGTTTGCGAACCGGTTTCACGATCAAAACCTCATGTAACTGTCAGGGGACCAATTAGGAACTTAAATAGAAAAACTGCGAACTGGAGAAATGATGAAATAAAACAAATTCAATTGACTGAACCAGGAGTTTTTTTCTCAAAGGAAAATTCTTCCA
>JAKSAX010000583.1 GCA_022361395.1 Desulfobacterales bacterium
CGTTGATATGATTGTTGAGCAGCACCTCCACGGCCCGGGTAATATCTGTCTCCGGGTTGATGCAGATGATGTTGGTTTCCATGATATCTGATGCGGTTATCATCGTAACCTCCTCTCCGGTTGGGTTTTGATGTACGCCTTATTTTACTATACATGAAACCCGGAACCGGGTAAAGAAAGGCCGGAGATTCCATCCCGAACGTTTGAAGACCTGGACTGGACCTGTAGGTATAATTTAACTGTGTGTCTAATCCAGGGGAGGCGCTTTTAGAAAATCGGTTTCCGGCTGTGCCAGGCTGACCATTTTTTTGCTTTTCAGACAGGATGCCTGTCTTAAGGATAAAACATGGATTGATGTTGTGCCGGTACCATGGTATCAAAGTAAATTACTAAAATAAGGAGGAAGAGAATGACACGGAAAAGCGCCGCACCCGGTTCCAGGAAGGTTCAGCGGGTTCAGACCGGGGTTAGGCTTGAAAAAAGACTGCTGAAGGTGCTCAAAGGCCTGGCAGAGTATCATGATATGACTCTTGGGGATCTTCTGGAGGGCATTGTGCTCCACGCTTTTGAGGGCAAGGCCCCTTTTAGTGAGGAAAATCTTGAACGGATAAAGGATTTGAAGAAAATCTACGAACTGGATTTAACCTGTGAGGATTCACATAAATTAACGGAAATTTAAACAACCGGTCCCCTGTACCGGCTGTCCGCCGGCACAGGGGATTGACAGGCAACAGGGTTTAGTGGGAGTGGGCAGGGCCGTGGGAGCGGTCATGCCTGTGCCTTAATTGCGAGAACCAGTTATAGAGGATCAGGCCGGTGAGCAAAATCGCTGAAATCAGCTGAACCGAATAGGGGAAGACTTCACCTGCCTGGCCCACAATGGCCTGGGGATTGACGTTCATGAGGGTATAGATCCAGTCTACCGCATATCCCATGGACAGGGAGCAAATACTGATCATGGAGAGGTAGATGACCAGGGCCCGGGTGTTAAACACATCTCTGACAATGTTTATGGTGGCTGCATTGGTGGCCGGGCCGGCCAGCAGGAAAACCAGGGCCGCGCCCGGGTTCAGGCCTTTTAATATCAGGGCCGCTGCAATGGGGGTGGACGAGGTGGCGCATACGTACATGGGGATGCCTGCCACCAGCATGACCAGCATGGACAGCAGGGGATGGTCATTGGCCCAGAGTGTCAGGTCCTCCGGAAAGAAAAAGGTAATGGCGCCGGCTATGAGAACCCCGATCAGAAAGGGTTTGGCAATATCTGTAAGCAGTTCTCCATAGGCGTATTTGAATCCGGTGGCCAACCGTTGTCCCAGGGGGGCGGAAAACCGTTTTTCTTCTGCTGATTTTTCATTGTTTTCACCTGCGCCGCAGGTGGTGGAACACCCTCAGCCGCCCCCCGGTTTTGACGGGACAGGGGAGGCTCCCCCTTCTTTGCCGAAAAAATTCTGGGCAATACCGGTGCTCACCGCAGTGATGAAAGCCGCCACAGGGCGGACCACGGTCATAATGGGGTCAAGCATGGCATAGGAGACTGCTATGGAATCAACACCGGATTCCGGGGTGGCAATCATAAATGACAGGGCAGCGCCGCTGTTTGCCCCCTGTTTTTTCAACCCGGTGGCCACGGGAACCACGCCGCAGGAACATAAGGGGAGGGGAATCCCGAAAAGGGCGGATAAAAAAACCGGTTTGATCTTTCCGGTTCCCAAGTAGTGTTTGATTTTATCTGCCTTGAAAAATACGTAGAGGATACCGGCTACTAAAAAGCCGAACAACATGTAAATGGCAACATCCAGGTAGAGAATCCAGGATTCCTTCAATATTTCATATACGATGGTCATGATCTGTCCTTAATGTTCAGCGCCTGCCGCAGGGGCGGGCTTTTTCTGCGTGGTGCTTCAGTGCCGGACGTGTTCCAGGCTGGTCAGCACCAGGGAGTTGACATGATCGTCATCAAGGGAGTAGTAGACGATCTTTCCCTCCCTTCTGTTTTTAACGATTTTCAATGATCTTAAAATGCGGAGCTGATGGGATATGGCAGATTCGGTCTGGCCGCAGATAATGGCAATATCGCAGACACAATGTTCCCGGCTGCCCAGGGCAAGAACGATTTTAAGCCGTGACGGATCCCCCAGGGCTTTGAAAATGGCTGCCATGTCATTTATATCCTCCTGTACGGGCAGCTGTTCTACAGTCTTGTTTACCGCTTTTTCATTTATGCATTTGTCCATGCATACGTCCATGTCTCACCTCTTCATTTGATCATTTGTTCATATATTAAATTTTGATAGTTTGATTGTCAAGCTAAAATATTACTCCGGGAAAAATATACGGAAACAGCAGGGTATTGATACCTGTCTCAGGGGGACAGCAGATGGTCCATAACAATCTTTGCATCCAGGACTGCCGTGTATATGAGGTTGGAGTGGCGTTTCTCCTTGATGATGCCGTCACTGCCGATCTCCATGTGCGAGGGGCTGATGGCGCCGCCGATGGCAAAGATTCCTTTATGGCTGGTCTCCAGGTTATGGGAGAGCATGAGCAGCCGTTCCCCCTCCTTGGCAATTTTGCAGATGGCCCCGGTGCAGGTGATCTGCTGCAGGTCCAGGGCATCAAAAATGGCAGAGGGGCCGTGGTGGCCGATACAGGCGATAACATTTTTCATGGGAAAGCTCATGCCCTGGTACAGGTAAAGGTCATCCCCCATGGCAGCGCCTGAGGTCTGGTGGATGTAGAGCCTGTCAATACCGTCCGCATCCACCTCTCCGATCTTGGGCACAGCCCTTTGGAGTATCTTTATATGGCCCCCCAGGAGCACCTCTTCACCCAGGTCCCTTGCCGTGTCCTTGTTGATTTCAAATTTCTCCTTGATATGGGCCCAGTATACCGTGGTGTCGTCTTCTGCCTCCCGCTTGATCCTGGATAATGAGGCCACCACATCGGCAGCGGCGTTTCCCCCGCCGATGACCAGTACATTGATGCCGATATAGTCTTCCCCGTTTTCAATTTTCCTGGCCACGGTCTTGGCTTCCCCGTATATCCCCAGGTCATTGGGGATATTGCTTCCGAAGGCCAGGATAATATTCCGGGCCAGGTAGGTTCCGGAGGCGGTCTTGACCAGGTAGTCCGGATACTGACCCTCAATGGCCTTGAATTCTTCATTGTAGCGGATGTTCAGATCCAGGTCCCTGGCCACTGCCCTTGCCTGGTCAATATAGGCTTCCACCGGCACCCGGCTGTCCGGGGGCCTGACCTCGTCCACCGGAAAGGGCTCTGTATATTTTTTGGGTATGGTGGGATATACCTTTTTACCCTTGGGATAGGTGTCAATAATGCCCTGCATGGGATTGCCCCCCTTTTCCAGGATCAGATAGGAACGGCCCGCCTGCCTGGCCATAATACCGGCTGCCATGCCGCCGGGTCCGGCGCCGACGATAAGGATATCCAGGTTTTCCGCCATGATGGGAATATCTCCTAAATCTGTTTCAATTAATAAAACCAAATCAGTTTTATCACACCGGGACGGATTCTGTCCACGGAAATAGGGGGACGGCCGGAGGTCTGCAGGGGAATACGGCCCGTCAAGGTAAAAAGCGGTTCCCATAGGCCGGGAATTATGGCACTAAGATAGGAACATTAAAAATTAAGGATGCCTGATATGGATATATTGATTTACAACGGCGTACTGGTGACCATGGATGATGATCTGACAGTGGTGGAGGACGGGGCGGTGCGTATCCGGGACAATGAGATCCTGAGCTGCGGCACCATGGATGATGTGGCAGGGACGGAAGCCGGTATATTGATTGATGCCCGGGGCGGCATCATTATGCCGGGTCTGGTAAACGGCCATACCCATACGCCCATGTCCATGTTCCGGGGACTGGCCGATGACCTGCCCCTGGATAAATGGCTTAACGAACATATCTTCCCGGCTGAAGCCAGCCAAGTGAATCCCGGGTCGGTAAGTAAATGGACTGCCCATTCCTGCAGGGAGATGCTCCTGGCAGGGATTACCACATGCTGTGACGGTTATTTCCATGAGATCCATGCGGCCCGGGCCATGGTTGACACCGGGATAAGGGCCGTTGCCGGCCAGGGCGTGATTGACTTTCCCGCGCCCGGGGTGGGTGATCCCGGTCAAAACATTGCCAGTGCCGTTGCCTATGTGAATGAGGCAAAAAAATTATCTTCCCGGCTGATGCCCTCGATTTTCTGTCATTCCCCCTATACCTGCTCCGGGAAGACCCTGAAAGCTGCCAAGGAGGCTGCCCGTGATGCCGGGGTCCTGTTCCAGGTCCACGTGTCCGAGAGCCGGGGGGAACCGGAAATGATCCCGGGACTCAACGGGCGTTCGGTTGTTGCCTACCTGGACGACCTGGGAATACTTGATGCCTCAACCCTGCTGGTCCATTGTGTGTGGGTGGATGAGGCGGACATGAAGATTATCGGAAAACGGGGATGCGGGGTGATCCACTGCCCTGAATCCAATATGAAGCTGGCCTCGGGCATTGCACCGGTGCCTGAAATGCTGGCTGCCGGTATCGCTGCCGGGCTGGGCACGGACGGGTGTGCCTCCAACAACGACCATGATCTCTTTGCCGAAATGGATACGGCAGCCAAGCTTCACAAGGTGGTTGCCATGGATCCCTGTGTCATGGATGCGGTGACCTGCCTGAAAATGGCCACAATTGACGGGGCCCGGGCCATTGGCCTGGACCGGCGGATCGGCTCGATCTCACCCGGGAAACTGGCTGATATTATTGTCGTGGACACGGGAAAGCCCCATATGATACCCATGCACAACGTCTACTCCGGGCTGGTGTATGCGGCCAAGTCTTCTGATGTTTCCTGGGTCCTGGTGGACGGGATTGTCAGGGTTAAAGCAGGGGAACTGGTGTAGAAAAGGTGCTGCCTGTCCGCCAGGGTCGGGACGGACAGGCAGCTGGATAATGTTTGCCAAGGAGATGGGGTTTGTTATTGAGAAACAACATCCTTCATTATCCGGTTAAGCATTGGAAGTTTTTTATCTCTGTGGTGGTTTGTTGTCAAAGAAAACTTCTTAAATGGACAAAAAAAATCCAAAAACAACTATAACATACTAAAAATTACTTTCTCCGTGCAAGCTGCCATGGTCAAGATCCGGGCCGGCGTCATTACCGGTGATTTTCCGGACAGACCAGGCTTGGGGTTGTCTTGCGGCCGGTTAACATATATAAGAAATGAGATAAAAACAGTAGATCCAAAAGGAGAGTCACATGCTGCAGCCGATATTTATCAAGGCCACAAGCCTGTCCGATGCCTGGTTCCAGACCCTTTACCAATGTGTGGAAAAAGGGCGGTCCTTTACCATTAACCGGGGGTCTTTTGAAGGCCAGAAACGGTTGGAATTCGACCATATCACCATCCATATCACCCATCCGGCCTCGGTGCCGCTGCTGCCAAAAGTAAATCCCGCCCTGGGCTTCCCCGATCCCGTGGATGAGGATTACCTGGATGACTACCTGCCCTATCTGATGACCGGCGAGGAAAAAGAGGGGGAATCCTACACCTACGGCCAGCGGATCTGCAAGTGCGAACTCGGGTATCTGCCCGATGACTATAAAACCATGACCGAAATCCTGATCCAGGAACGGGAGGTCTGGGAGGACAGGAACATTCTCATCGAGGAAGAGGGCAGGTTCTACGTCAACCAGATGGAGTTGATGATCTGGACGTATAAAAACAAGGGGCACCGGAACAACCAGATGATTCTCCAGGTGGGGCAGCCCTCTGATATGATATTGATCGACCCGCCCTGCCTGCGGCACATCGATACAAGGATCCAGGACGGGAAGCTTCACTTTTTCCCCTATTTCAGGTCCTGGGATCTGTTCGGGGGATTCCCGGCCAACCTGGCTGCCATTGAAATGATGAAGCAGTACTGTGCCGAGCAGATCGGTGTGGAAAACGGTGATATCATTGCCGCTTCAAAGGGGCTTCACATCTATGATTACGTGTTTGAAATCGCTGAAGCCATAAGGGGGCGGTCCATGGATGAGTTCAGGCAGGAATCTGCGGCCCCGGGGGACAGCTGAGCAGGGGATGCGGACGGATATCAGCGGAATTTCCATTTTTTACCAAGCCCTGGGACAGGGGGTTCCCCTGCTCTGTATCCATGGCTACGGGGTGGACCACCGCTCCCTGAAATCCGGGCTGGAGCCGGTTTTTGAGGGTGTTGACGGATTCCGGCGGATCTACTTTGATCTGCCCGGCATGGGGAAGTCAGATACCCATGCCCAGGTCCTGAGTTCCGATGATATGCTGGAAATGGTGTTCCAGTTCATTGATGACAGGATCGGGCCGGACCGGCCCTTTGCCCTGGCAGGCTACTCTTACGGCGGATACCTGGCCCGGGGGGTTATGGCCCGGATGCAGGATAGGGTACTGGGGGTTCTGCTTCTCTGCCCGGTGATCCGGTTCCGGCGCCAGGCAAGGTCTCTGCCCGGGTTTAAGTGCTGTGAGCGGGACGATGCTTTCATAGACAGCCTGACCCAGGAACAATTTGCCTGTATGGATCAATTTGTCACCATCCAGACCCGGGAGGTGTGGGACCAGTACCGGGCCCATATCCATCCCTCTTTTGACCTCGCCGATTCAGCCCTTCTGGACCGGATCCGGGATACGGAGTTCAGTGAAGATCCGGATGCGGGGGACCGGGGCGCCTATGACGGCCCCGGCCTGATCCTGGCGGGCCGCTACGATGTCTCCGTGGGATATGAAGATGCCTGGAAAATTTACCACCGGTTTTCCGACTGCGATCTTGTGGTGTTCAGCCGTGCCGGCCACCTGCTTCACATGGAGCAGCCCGGGATGTTCAGGGCACATGTAAAGGACTGGCTGGAAAGGGTGCGGGACAGGCAGTTCCCGAATTAAGTCCGGTTTTTCCTAGCCGCCAGCCTCCGGGTATTCAATATACCGGGCCGTGGCCCGGGCCTGTGACGCCCCGAACAACCGCCCCACCATATAAAGACTCATATCTATACCTGCAGCCACCCCGGCAGAGGTGAGGATTTTTCCGTTATCCGTAAAACGCCGGTCCCGGATGATGGCCGCACCGGGTGCCAGTGCTTCAAGCTCGGGAATTACCTCATGGTGTGTGGTGGCTTCAAGTCCCTTGAGCAGGCCGAGCCTGCCCAGGATCAGGGCGCCTGAACAGACCGAGAGGATGTTCTCGCAGGCCGGGGCGGCCCGGCTGATCCATTCCAGCACTTTTCTGTTTTTCAGCAGGGCGCGGGTGCCGGAACCCCCGGGTATGATGAGAAAATCCGGCCCGGGAGAGGTCTCAAGCGTATAATCCGCCGCAATCCGAAGACCGTTCTTTGCCCGGATAACATCACAGGTTTCCCCGATGGTGAATACGTTCAGCAATTCATCCTGATTCAGTTCGTTCGTAACTGAAAAAACCTCAAACGGGCCTGCAAGGTCGAGCACTTCCACATCAGGGAAAATAAGTATGCCAAGGTTTTTCTTATTCTTTTCGTACATGGGACCTCCTCTGTTCAGTCCGGATATGTCATGGAATATCCAAACCGTTTTCGATACAGATGGGGCAGGACATGAAGCTGGCGCTTAAATGCCCTGCGCATCATCTCTTCATCTTTGAAACCGGATTCCCTGGCAATCTCCTTAAAGCCGGAATCCAGTGTCTCTATCTTGTGGGCAGCCGTTTCCACCCGCATTTTTTCCACGAATTTTCCGGGTGTCATACCGGTTTCCTGTTTAAAGGTTCTGGCAAAGTTCCGCTGGCTCATGGCGGCCCGGCAGGCCAGGGCGTCAACGGAGAGGTCTTTTTCCGGGTTCTGTTTTATCCATAAAAGGACCTTTGCAAGCCTGCCTTCGGCCGCAGCCTGCCGGGCCAGGCTTGAGCTGAACTGGGACTGTCCGCCCTGGCGCTTCATAAAGACCACCAGCTGTTTGGCTATTTTCAGGGCCAGGTCCCTGCCGTGATC
>JAKSAX010000504.1 GCA_022361395.1 Desulfobacterales bacterium
AGAACCGCTCCGGGGTGGATGAGTGAAGGAATAATATTATAGGCGGTTCTGTGGAAATCCCGGATATGGACCCTTGCCACCCCGGCATCAAGCAGGGCGGTTGCCACGGCGTTGACATCCCTTGTCATTCCCAGGCAGGCGCGGGGCCAGCCTTTGCCGAAGAATTTTGCCGAGGCCCTGTCCAGGCAGGCGGAGCTGCCTTCGATATCTGAAATGATGAGAAGTTTTTTATAGGTCATAATAGCTTTGGCAAGTCAGGCTGCAATCCAAAATTTTCGTTCGGAGCATTCTACGCCTCAGTGGGGCGGTTATCAAGGTTTTTGGGTAAATTTATTCTTTTATCCCTTTTCAATGCGGTGCCTAGTCTGATATCCTGCAGACGGCTGACAACTCACACAGATGATGAACGGAATACAAGGCAGAAGAGATTTTGCCGGACCGCGATGGGGTGGTGGATTCCTGTCTGAAAGCGGGATCCGGCCCGGTTGGGCGATCACCCGGATATGGACGGGGCTGTCGGCTGCCTGCCCCGGGGCAGGGGAACTGCAGGACAACAGAAAGGAGGGGAGCGGTGATGGAAGGTAATGAAACCATCCTGTTTGTCGATGATGAAGACTACCTGGCAGAGGTTGGCAAGGAGATGCTGGAAGATTACGGGTACCGGGTGGATATTGAAACAAGTCCTGTTGAAGCCCTGGCCCTGTTTGAAAAAGACCCGGACCGGTACGACCTCCTGATTACCGATTACACCATGCCCGGAATGACCGGTGATGTAATGGTGGGAAAGATCCATGAGATAAAACCCGGGGTGCCGGTAATTCTCTGTTCAGGTATCAGGATCACCTCGGAAATTACTGAAAACAAGGGGATTTCAACAGTGCTGTTAAAGCCCTTTGATATGGATATTTTACTTGAGACCGTCCGGAAGGTTCTGGATGCGTCATAATCACTGCCCGGCCCACCCGGCCTGCTTAAATTATGCATGAAAATTTATTTGTAACTGATTTTGACGGAACCCTGCTCACCGATGCAAAGGTTATCCGGGACCGGGATCTGGAAACCCTGTCCCGCCTTAGGGAAGATAAAACAATCACAGCCATTGCCACGGGCAGAAGCCTGTATTCATTTCAGCGGGCCCTGAGTCAGATGGGGCTTACCAGTGACCGGCTGCCTGTGGATTATCTTGTCTTTTCCACAGGCGCCGGCATCTATTCCCTGGCCGGGGACCGCCTTCTTCTCTCCCACGCCATTCCCAGGGCCGGTATTCAGGAGATCTGTGCCTATTTTGACTGTTCAGGGTTTGATTACATGGTGCATAAATCCATCCCGGATACCCCGTATTTCCGGTTCAAGATGAACAGCCGGAATGAGAACCCTGACTTTAACCACCGGATTGATCTCTACCCCTCTTTCGGCTCCCCGCTGGAAGGAGAGGCAGATCTGTATGACCATGCCACAGAGGTATTGGCCATTGTTCCGGAAGGCATTGACCGGGAAGGGGTTGCCCGGATTCAGTCAGACCTGGACCGCTATAGTGTTATCCATGCCACCTCACCCCTGGACCACAGGTCTGCCTGGATTGAGGTTTTTCATAAGAACGTATCCAAAAGCCTCTCCATCGGCTGGCTTGCCCGCCATCTTGATATCTGCCGGACCCGGGTGGTCTCTGTGGGAAACGACTACAATGACAAGGATCTGCTGGAATGGTCCGGACTGGGTTTTCTGGTGGACAACGGCCCTGAGGATATGAAGGAGGGGTTCGGACTTGTGGATTCAAACAATAGCTGCGGCGTGAGCCAGGCAGCCCGGGTCGCCGGCTTGCTCTAAGGGGAATTCAGAGGGGTCACAGGTCCTCATCATCCAGGTCGTTGATGTCAATGTCCGGATAGAGCTTTTCGCAGCAGTCGGGGCAGATGCCGTGGGAAAAAACCACGTGGCTGAAAAACTCTTCCACCTGTTTCCAGGTTTCATCATCCCCCCTGACATTTTTACAATTGGCACAGATGGATAATATATCCTTTGACTCACTCTTTTCCCGTTTCAGGAATTTCTGATATTTTTTCCTCAGTTCAATGAGTTTTGTTATATCCCTGACAACCGCAATGGAGCCGCTGTACTGGTTTGAGTCATCGTACATGGGGCTGCAGGCCAGCTCTACGTGTACCCGGGTCCCGTTTTTGCTGATCAACTGGATTTCATACCGGCTGATCAGTCCTTTTTGGATCGAAAGGGTCTCCCGGGTGATATGGGTAAAACTGTCACTGGTGGCCAGCTCAACCAGGTTCATGGAACAGAGTTCGGCCTGGGAGTATCCGAGCATTTTGCAGAATGCCGGGTTGGCAAAGGTCAGGTTTTCCACGGCATCCACCGTAAATACCCCTTCTGCAATCTGTTCGGTGATCGTCCTGTAGCGGGCTTCACTTTTTTCAAGCCGCCGGCGGTACCGCCTGTTTTCCCGGATCAGGTACCTGTTTTCAAGGGCCTTTTCAATCACATGGCCGATCATGTCCAGATCCGTGATGGGCTTTGTAATGTAATCCTTGGCACCCATCTGGAGGGCCTTGATCACGTCCTGTTTTTTTCCTGCACCGGAGACCACCACCATGGGCACATCCGGATCATGCCGGTGAATGGCGGTCATGACTTCAAGCCCGTCCATCACAGGCATTCTCAGATCAGTGAGCACAATGTCGATCTCTTCCCTGAAATATATATCCAGCCCGATATCCCCGTCTTCAGCCGTAAAAACCCTGTAGCCTTCATCAATTAAGAAAGAAGAGAGGCTTTCCCGTATGGATACTTCATCATCTATGAGTAAGATCGTTTCCTGGTGCATGTGATAAATGTAGAATGACTCTGCTAAAGTGAATATTGATGGTTCAACTATAGCAGAGTCTGGGTTAAAGTCAAAGGGCTTTAATTAATTGCTGCATATCCCTTACAGCCGTGTCCATTCCGGTGAGAACCGCCTTTGACACGATGCTGTGGCCGATACTGTACTCCCCGATTTCACTCAGGCCTTTAAAGGCATTAATGGAGTTATAGCAGATGCCGTGTCCCGCATTGACCCGAAGTTTTAATTTGGTTCCGATTTTCGCTGCATCAACGATCCGTGAAAATTCATTCTGTCTTTCGAACTCGGTCTCTGCGTCACAAAACGCGCCGGTGTGAATCTCAATTGCATCTGCATCAATTTTGTGGGCCACCTTGATCTGGTCCAGGTCCGGGTCAATGAAAATACAGACCTGAATGCCTGCATTCTTAAGGGTGGAAACCGCTTCCCGGATGTGGGCCTGGTGGGTGATCAGGTCAAGCCCGCCTTCGGTGGTCAACTCCTCTCTCTTCTCCGGCACCAGGGTCACGGTGTCCGGCTTGACATCCAAGGCAATACCCAGCATTTCACTGGTGGCTGCCATCTCCAGGATCAGCCGGGTTTTCACCACCTGGCGCAGCAGGCGGACATCCCGTTCCTGGATATGACGGCGGTCTTCTCTCAGATGAACCACAATGGCGTCTGCCCCGGCTGTTTCAGCAGCAAGGGCCGCTGCCACAGGTTCGGGATATCTTGCCCCCCTGGCCTCTCTCAGGGTGGCCACGTGATCAACGTTGACTGCTAATTCTGCCATTTGTATATCTCCTGTATAAAAACGTATTTAAAATGCGGGTAAACCGCTGTTTTTTTCAATCATACGAAGCAGTTCAAGGCTTTTCTCTTCCATCCGGTCTGCTTCGCTGTTATCAACCTCATGGTCAAATCCAAGCAGGTGGAGGATGCCGTGGATCAATAACTGGGACATGCGCTCGTCCAGTGAAATGCCTGCCTGCTCCGCCTCCTGCTCTGCCGTGTCCAGGGAGATGACCACATCTCCCAGAAGTCCCGGGGTAATGTCGGAAAACTCCCCTTCCTGCATGGGAAAGGAGAGTACATTGGTGGATTTGTCCATACCCCTGAAACTGGCGTTCAACTCCCGGATTCCCGGATCATCCATGATGACAATGGAGATTTCATGGGCATCACAGCCCAAGGCGCTTAAGATCTGTTCTGTCTTTTGACGGACTGGCGGGGTTGGAAGCCTCGCCTCTTGCCGGTTGTCTATCAGTATCCTTTGCTGTGCCATTTTTCTCTTTTTTCTTTTCCTGGGTTTTATCCGTATACTCAATACGGCTGTGATAGATCGAGGTTAATATATTGTTAAAACTTTTGGCTATCTGGTGGAGATCCTTAAGGGTCATCTCACATTCTTCCAGCTGGCCGTCGGCAAATATATCGTTGATCAACTCCTTTACCCGCCCCTGGATCCTGGCCGGGGTCGGGCGTTCAAGGGCCCTGACAGCCGCTTCAACCACATCTGCCAGCATGACAATGCCGGCCTCCCTGGTCTGGGGCTTGGGCCCGGGATACCTGAAGTCCTCTTCATTTACATTCTCATTTCCCGAGTTCAGGCTCTTGTTGTAAAAGTACTTTATCAGGGAGGTGCCGTGGTGCTGGATAATCCCTTCGATGATTTCATTGCCCAGGCGGTACTTTTTGGCCATTTCCACGCCTTTTTTTACATGCTGGATCAGAATGAGGGCGGACATGGAGGGGGACAGCTTGTCATGGCGGTTTTTACCGTCAGCCTGGTTTTCAATGAAATACATGGTTTTGTCCAGCTTGCCGATATCGTGGTAGTAGGCCATGACCTTGGCCTTTAGGCTGTCGGCAGATATGGCGGATGCTGCTGCTTCGGACAGGGTGGCAACGATGACGCTGTGGTTGTAAGTGCCCGGTGCTTCGATCATCAGTTTTTTGATCAGGGGCTGGTCCAGGTTGGAAAATTCCAGCAGCTTGGCTGCCGTGGTGTAGTTGAACAGCACCTCGATCAGTGGGGTAAATCCAACGGTCAGCGTGGCGGCGAACAAGCCTCCGCAAAAGGCCAGGGTGACCTGCTTGGCCAGGAGAACGGGATCCAGCTGGGCCTGGGTGTAAAAGCCCAGTGCAATGGCCAGAAGCGAATTGAAAACCGCCAGTTTGAAACCGGCAACGATAAAATGACGCCGTTCATCCCTCTCCTTGATCCAATAGGCCGCGGTAATGCTGCTGAGGAAAAAGAAGACAAAGACCTGGAAGCTGTTGCCGAATGAGAGGCTTGAAAGTATGGAGAGCACCAGAATAAAGAAGACAGCAATGTCAAATCCGAGAAATATACAGGTGATCATGGCTGCCGCCGGAATGGGAACGGCCAGGTAAATGGCCCGTGAGGCAATTTCCCTGGGCAGTTCGGGGTTGGCGGAATGGGCAATATATATGGCCAGTTCGGTAAATCCGAGATAGAGGCCAAGGCCCAGGGTCAGGAAAATCATGTGCCGGTTCATATCTCCTGCCAGCCGGGGGTGTTCCTTTAAAAAGAGGTAATAAAACACGATAAGCAGGAAGCAGGTGAGCATGGCCACCCCGGTCATGGAGGTGTAAATGTTCTTTTCCACGGCCTGTTCGTTCAGGGTGTTGAGCTTGATCAGCTTGAGCTTGTCCACCCGCTCCCCTTCCCTGACAATCATTTCACCGGCCTTGATCTGGTAGAGGATGGGCTTGATATTTGTCTGGGCGTCCAGGATCCGTTTTTCGGTTTCGTTTTTATTCAGGGTGATATTGGGCTGGAGCAGGCGCTGGCTGATATCCACAATCAGGTTGGACAGGCTGTAATTAACCCCTTTCAGCAGGGGCTGCCCGATAATTCTGACCATGGCCTTGGCCTGGTCCGGTCCGTAAAAAATCTTCAGGTTTGTGGCGGTCCGTTCCTGGTCGGACTGGATGGTTCTCAGGGATATGCCTTTGCCCTCTTCAACCAGCAGGATCTCTTTGTTGGCCACAATACCGTTGGTGAGAATCTTTTCTACAATAACGGTTATCTTCCGTCCGATCTCCTCGGAGAATCTTTGCCTGTAAAGAATCTGATAGGCCCCTTTGGAGATGTCAATGCCCAGCCGTTTTTCAAATTCCGGTTTACTGGGAAGTACCATTTCAAAGGTGGGTTCCGGGGAATCAGGCGGACTTAAGATCCGGCGGCCGAATGCCATGGCTGCCTTGATCCTGGTGGTGGTATCCGTGACCAGCCTTCCGTCAAAGTCATACACGGTCCTTACCGCATCTTTGGCCTGGTCTTTTTTTGCCTGGTTGACCTCTTTGTCTTCGATAAAGAAATCCCGGGGCGCCTTGATATCCCTGTTGGCCACATCACCGATACGATAAGAGTAGGTTACCGCATCCTGGTCAATGGCCTGGGACATGGTGAACGCCACCAGGATAATGATGAGCATTACCCAGAGCAGGTAGGGGGTGGACATTAAAAATTGTCCGGATTTGCTGAACCAGCCCTCGCTATTTGCTTTTTTCATATGCATCTATGATGTCGGACACCAGCCGATGCCTTACCACATCTTCCTTGGAAAATTCTATCATTCCTATCCCCTTTATCCGGGTCAGGATTTTCTTTGCCTGTACCAGGCCGGACCGTTTTCCGCCCGGCAGGTCGATCTGGGTGATATCCCCTGTGACAATGGCCTTGGAGCCGTATCCGATCCGGGTCAGGAACATCTTCATCTGCTCCGTGGTTGTGTTCTGGGCCTCGTCAAGGATGATAAAGGCATTGTTCAGGGTTCTGCCCCGCATAAATGCAATCGGTGCAATCTCTATCAGTTCCTGCTCAATATAGGCCCTGGCCTTTTCAAAATCAAGCATATCATACAATGCATCGTACAGGGGCCGTAAATAGGGGTTGATCTTTTCCGTTAAATCCCCCGGGAGAAACCCAAGGGCCTCTCCAGCCTCAACCGCCGGGCGGGTCAAAATGATCTTCTCCACCTCCCCCCTGGAAAAGGCTGCCACTGCCATGGCCATGGCAAGATAGGTTTTGCCGGTTCCGGCAGGTCCGATGCCAAAGAGGATATCGTTGGATTTTATGGCGTCGGCATAGGCCATCTGCGCCGGGTTTCTCGGGGTGATGGTCCGGTTTTTTGCCGTCACCAGAATGGTGTTGGAGAATATCTTTTTCAAGGGGATTCCCCGGTTCCGCCGCATGGTGTTGATGGCTGCATCCAGCACCTGGGGGGTGAGGCTGAATTTATCTTCTATAAGGTCGTATAATTGGTGTATCAGGGACTCGGCCGCATTGACCTGTTTGGATTTACCGGAGATTGAAACCGCCCCTCCCCTTGAGTTGATTTCTACGTCAAAGGAGCGGGCAATTCTTTCCAGGTTGGTGTTGTGGGATCCAAAGAGCTTCTGGGCGAGCACTATGTTCTCGAACTCGATATTTTTCATGGGCTATAGGGTGCATTTTATTTGGCTAAAGGTCAATAAAAATCTTGACTAAAATCAGGCTGAATTGGTATCTGTTTATCCTTCGGAACAATCAATAAATAAGGAAAGATATGAATCTTTTTGACATAGGTGTTCTGGCAATTGTCGGCTTTTGTCTGATCCGGGGCGGATTCAGGGGACTGATCCGGGAAGTCTCAGGGATCATCGGTATTGTGGCCGGGTTTTACGGTGCCAATACCTACTATCTTTTCCTGGTTCCCTATATCCAGCCATGGATCGAATCCGAAGGTGTCCAGCGCCTGATCTGCTTTATCTTCCTCTTCTGCATGATTCTGATTCTTGTGGGACTGCTGGCCCGGCTGATCCGGAAATTGCTGCGCCTGGTGTTTCTGGGCTGGGTGGATCGTACCTTCGGGGTCGTGTTCGGCACGGCCAAGGGAATATTGATTGTAACCATGCTTTTTATCCTGACCACCACCTTTGTGCCCGCCAGCAGCTCTTTTCTCAAAGATTCGAGAACTGCGCCGTATCTGGCCCGGGCTTCAGATGCCCTGACCCTTTTTGTCTCCCAGAATATTAAAGCCGATTTTTACCGTCACCTTGAAGGATTGAAAAAAGAGTGGAAACCATAGTTCCCCTGTTGGAGATCGTACGCCGCCTCAGGGGTGAAAACGGATGTGAGTGGGACCGGAAGCAGACGCCGCTGACCATGTGGAAATGCCTGGCGGAAGAGTTGTATGAGCTTGAAGATGCCATTGTTAACGATGACACCGATAATATCATAGAGGAGCTGGGGGATGTCCTGTTCCAGGTCCTTTTTATCCTGGAGATATTCAGGGAAGAAAAACGGTTTACCGTTTCAGATGTGGTGGACCGGGTTGCCGGGAAGATGATCGGCCGTCATCCCCATGTTTATGAGACAGCCAGAATCGATTCCGAAGAGGCCCTGAACCACCAGTGGGAAGAGATCAAGGCCAGGGAGAAAAAAGAGGCCGGCAGGAGTGAGTATGAGTCTGCCCTTGATAATGTGCCCAGGGGAATGCCGGGACTCATGAGGGCGTTGAAAGTATCAAAATCCGCTGTAAAAGCCGGATTTGAATGGGAGAATATGGATCAGGTCCTGGAGACTGCAAAATCGGAGATCAGGGAGTTTGAGGATGCCCGTGAAAAAGGGGATTTGGATGCATCCATGCTTGAGTTCGGTGATATTCTCTTCTCCCTGGTAAATGTGGCGCGGTTTGCCGGGTTCCATCCGGAGACGGCCCTGTACAGGTCAACGGCAAAATTTGAAGGGCGGTTCAGAACCATGGAAGCCGCTCTTAAAAAAGAGCGGCTCGATTTAAAAAAGATGGCACCCGGGGATAAGGAAGCGCATTGGCAACTGGCTAAAAAAGCCTATGATAAATAAGGCCTGTTACAGATAATCCCCCCGCTGAAATTTTTCATATTCGGTCCGGGCAGCGACCACCGTCTGGGTGGCAATATCCTTTAATCCGCTGTCCTCTTCTCCAAGAAACCGTGTTTCGTCAAGCAGGGATCCGGCATTTGCATTGATTTCCTCAAGCATTGGCGCAATGCTCTTCAATGAGACTCCGGGATTCTCAAGCTGGCTGGCGTAGCTGTCCAGCAGCCCGAGCAGCTTATCAGTTTTTCCTGTTACCAGGGAAGACGGATCTTCCAGTTCAAATCCGGGAGCGGCTATTTCTCCCAGTGCGGCAGATTTTGTTTCCCCTTCAGCCGGGTCTGTTTTTTCAAGGGCGTTGCTCAAAACCGAATCAAAGGCGCGGGTTCCGTCTCCTGCCTTTGGCTTTGCCTGGGCTTGCCCCCCCATGGACTGGGTGAGTTCGTTGATTTGATTGATATTTACCATATTGGCCTCCTTTTTAATCTTGGGGATATAAAAAGCAAAAGCCATGCCAGACGCTTGGTCTGGCAATATATTGTCAAAAAGGCTTTTATTTCAGTTGGTTCCGGGGAGATCTGGCTGATGGAAAGAATCCGGGTAAAGGGGGGCTGGGAAAAAACTGCAGTCTAACCGGTTAATCTTTTCTGGTTTATCCCAGCTCATCCATGATGGAGCCGATCATTTTTTCCGCTACCTGCTCGGCATTGACCGTGTACTGGTTTGCCTGAACCTGTTGCTTGAGATCCGCAACAAGCTGTTCCCGGTTTTCCGGCTCGGTTTCCGCTGCTGCTGAAATTTTCTGGAGATCCCTGGTGGTGGAAGAGAGGTTGATGCTGTCTGTTGCAACGGGTTCTTCTGCCGGTTTTTCCTGGTTTCCCGCCTTGTTGGCCGCTTGATTGGCAGCCTGGTTGGCGTAACTCTGGTTTATGTAATTCTGTGTGGAATTAGATATTTTCATGACACAGTCTCCTTAGGATTCCATATTTGTGTCTGCGACCTGGCGGGCCAATTCAGTCATCCGTTTTACAACAAACCTGGAGTCTTCAACAGACAAGGTACGGGTAACCTTTGTATTGTTCTCATCAACCGTTGTGTAGGTGAACTGGTTTTTCCCCTTGGTGAAATCTATTTTTTTGCCAAGTTCCTTTTCAATCTGACCGGTGATCTGCTCATCGTTTTTCTCTTTGGGGCCTTCCGTGATGATCCGGTCAACAATGTTGGAGGCAACCTTGTCAATGATCGCCTGCCGCTTTCCTTCAGAGGAGATACTCACACTGTCCGCAGAAACCTTATTGGCAGTGCCGAATTTGCTCCTGCTCAACAATTTGCCCTGGCTCAACTGTCTGGAATAGACTTTCAGGACATTTTGTATTTGGTATGAAGGAATCTGCATTTTAATTTTCTCCTTAAACCCAATATCGGATTGGCAAAATTAAAACTTTAGAATTTTTTAATAATAATTTTTTAATCGTCCCAATCTCCGTCAGGACCCTTGTCTACATCCATCTTTGAGGCTTTTTCCATTGCCTTCTCCCTGGTCCAGTCCTCTTGATTTTCAATTTTTTCAGCCTTGAATTCCGGAAAATGGGACCTGGCGTCCAGGATCTGTTTTTTAACCAGGTCGGCTGTGTCCGTGGCGTTGAAGACATCGGTGAGCAGGGTAAAGGCGAATTCCTCCACCCCTTTGACCATCCGGTCTTTGACAGCCGCAGGCTGGGCAAGCAGGTGGCTTTCAAAGGGCAGGTTCAGTTTTTTAAAGTCTCCGCCTTTCAGGCCATGCTCTTTTGCATAGGCCAGCATCTTTTCCCAGTTCTCTTCTGTGATCCCCTTTCCGGCTTCCTTGATAAAATTGCCCTCATCATCCATGATGGCATTGCCGTAGTCATTGACCTTTACGCCCCAGGAGATCATCTGCAGGGCCGTGGCCACATTGGCCTTGGTTGTCTGGGTCTTGCCGGCAATCTGCTGCAGGCGGTCCGAGCTGTTGCCCGAGGTGCCGTGCTGGGCGCCTGATACGCCGTAAGGTTTCAACGCTTCGTGGATCTGGGCGGTCAACCCCACGTTGATACCGGTGCCGCTTTCCTCAATACCGTGGGTCGTGCCGTTATTCAATGCAATCCAGTCGGGAAAAATACCATGGGCATTCAGGCCCCGGATGAGAAACAGGGCCTCTTCATCTGTGGATAAACCAAACTTTCCTTTGATCTCACCGACTTCTGTTTCAAGGCCGGCCCAGTCCGGTACCAGGGGATAAAGTTCAATATTGGCCAGGAGATTCTGGTCATCGGGCATATGGGATGCATCTATGGCAATGGAGGTTACGCCGCAGTCAAACAGGGACTGGATTTCCGGTTTGGCCGGTTCAATATCTTCGGGCTTTTTAATAACAAAATGATCTGCGTGGATGGCCACGGGAACGGTGATACCCATCTCATTCATATAGGCATCGGTCTGCCGGGCCATATTCCAGAGACTGGTGGGGCAATAGGCTGCGGTTCCGCCCTCTGACCGGGCAATTTCAATGATCACCGCAGCATTGGCCCGCTGGGCCGCCGCAAGAACACCCCGGATAACAAAGGAGCTTCTGCCGTTGGCGGCTATGGTCATACAGCCGCCCTTGGCCAGCATGGCCTGGTCTATAAATTTTCCGCTGACAATCAAGGCCTTTGAATTGGGAAAGCACTTTTTTACATTGGGCGGCCTGCCGTAATCTAGTATGGTCTGAAATTCATCATTATATATATTGGCCATGGTTATATTTTCCTCCCATCGTCATTGCATATATTAAATTTAGTTTAATTTGTCTTTTTTTGTCATGAAAACGCCCTAAAATCAAGCCTTATTGGGTGCTGAATTGTTATTCATATGTCTTTTTTGGCGGGTTTGTAGGATGAAAATATTAGTGAATATAGGTTCATTTTTATAACTATCTGTAAAAACAGGGTAAATGACAATAAATTGAGGTAGGTAATTAATTGATTTGGACTTGACTTTTGCCTGGAACTGTTGTTAGATTGGTGAACCATTATTCATTTGACCAAAAAGGGGCCAAAGAATTTGCAGAAAAATAAAAGCGAAAAATATAACAAAATCTTAAACAGCGCAGGGGCTGTGTTCGCAGAGTACGGGTTTTACAAAGCCACGATTTCCCAGATTGCTTCCAAGGCAGGTGTGGCAGACGGTACCCTGTACCTTTATTTTAAAAACAAAGACGATATCCTGTACCAATTCATCAATTTCAAAACCCAGGAGGTGTTTGAAAAGATGAATACGGCCGTGGCCACAGGCACCAATGCGGAAAACAAGCTGAGAAACCTGATCCGGTGCCACCTCCAGGAGTTCCAGAATGACAAGAATATGGCAATTATTTTTCAGTCGGAGGTGAGGTACCTGAGGGATATTGAGTCCCAGATCAAGGATATCTCAAAAATGTATCTGGACCTTCTGTCAGACATTATTGAACAGGGTCAGATTGAGGGAACAATGAGGCAGGATCTTTTTGTGGGACTTGTCAAACGGTATATCCTGGGTGCTGTGGAAGGGGTTATTTCCACCTGGGTCTCTGCCCACGGCAGGTATGACCTTGTCTCCATGGCGGATCCGCTGGTGGATCTGTATATGACCGGTGTCAAGGGGAACTAAACGCCATACAGTATATAAACGGCAATAATTTCATAAACATGGGTTTTTCCTTGACGGCGCAGGTCATGTTTACTAAAGCACAATGAGCCTGAATTCATATATTTAAAATATTACGGGAGGTAAAGCAATATGTCATCAATTATAGGTCCGGCAAGTTATCAGTTGTTCGGGTTTTTTCCAATGGTAATTCTTTCATTCATTCTGCCCGTCATCGGTATCGGCCTGTTTGCCTATATCATGGCAAGGCGGACAGCGCCCCTGATCCGGGCAAACCCGGACAACCGGCTCGACCGGATTCCGGAGCGTGTCGTAAACCTGGTCCTCGTGTGGCTGGCCCAGATCCGTCAGCCCAGGTACATGCTGGCCGGTGTGCTCCACATTGTTATTTTTGCAGGGTTCCTGGTATTGTCTATCCGGTCAACCAGCCTTGTGATTATCGGTCTGTCCGACGGATTTGTGCTGCCGGGTTTTGACGGCCCCATCGGTGCTGTTTATAATTTTTTCAAGGATTACGCAGCCACAGGCGTGTTGATTGCCTGTATCGTGGCCGCCATCCGCCGCGGTATTTACAAACCTGCACGGTATGCCGTACCCGAGAAATACGGAAAGGATCATACTGCCGAGGCTGTTTTTGTCCTGGGTGTTATCTCCACACTGATGATCTCCGAGAGCCTGTTCGAAGCGTCTGAGATGGCCTATGCCCTCCAGGAAACCGGGACCTCACATTTTGTAGCCCCCCTTTCCCTGGTCTGGATTTTCAAGCAGATGCTTGCAGGCGCCCCCCTGGGATTTCTCCAGGGGCTTCACATATTCATGTACTATGTCCATGACGTGGCATTTTTCTTTTTCCTCTGCTTTCTGCCCATGGGTAAACATTTCCATGTCATCACCTCCCTTTTCAACGTATTTTTCATGCGGGTCCGGAAGGGGAATATCAAACCGGTCATGCACGGGGTCAAAGACGAGGACCTGGATGAACTGGAATCCTTTGGTGTTAAAAAACTGGAAGATTTCACCTGGAAGCACATGCTGGATTTCTACTCCTGTGCCGACTGCGGCCGCTGTTCCGACCAATGTCCGGCCAATGCCGTGGGCAGGCCCCTGTCTCCCAGGTTTATCACCATCAAGGCCAGGGATCTGATCTTCAAAAATTATCCCATGAGCGGTGAGATTTATAATTCCCCCAACATGCTGGTGGAAGATATCTATTCAGAAGACGAAATCTGGTCCTGTACCACCTGCGGTGCCTGTGAGGAAGAATGTCCCCTGGGTATTGAGTACATAGATAAGATGGTTGACCTGCGCCGCGGCATGGTTGATGAGGGCATGGTGCCCCAGTCCCTGCAGAAACCCATGAAGGCACTTGAAAAACGCGGCAATCCCTATGGAAAGATGGAGAAAAAGCGGGCGGACTGGGCCAAGGACAAGGCATTTAAAGCCGGGCACACCATCAAGGACCTTGGTAAAGAATCTGCGGAAGTCCTCTACTTTGTGGACAGTATCACCTCCTATGACGACAATATCCAGGAAATTGCCAGACGGACATCAATCATCCTGGAAAAGGCGGGCGTGGATTTCGGTATCCTGGGTAAACAGGAAAAAGACTCCGGTAACGAGGTGCTCCGGTTCGGCGAGGAGATGCTCTACATGGATCTTAAGGAACAGAACACCGAGGCAATACTTGAATCCGGTGTTAAAGAGATCGTTACAGCCGACCCCCATGCATATAATGCATTGAAAAACGATTACACCGGTCTGCCGCCGGTGAAACATATCAGCCAGGTGGTTGCGGAAAAGGTCAACTCCGGAGAGCTGGACCTGAAACCCTGCAAGAATCCGGAACAGGTCTACTTCTATCATGACCCCTGTTACCTGGGCCGTCACAACGGTCTTTACGAAGATCCCAGGGATGCCCTGGATGCCATTAACGGCCTGACCCGGGTTGAGCTTGAAAAGAGCCGGGACCGGTCTTTCTGCTGCGGCGGCGGCGGGCTCATGCTGTTCTACGAACCTGAGGAAGAGACCCGCATGGGCGTCCTGAGGGTGAACATGGCTGCCGAGGCAGGCGCCACTGTCATCGTGACAGCCTGTCCCTTCTGCCTGGTTAACATCCAGGATGCCATCAAGGTTGCCGGAAAAGAAGGAGAAATGGAGGCCCTTGATTTTACAGAGCTCATTGAGCAGCATCTGGCATAACTATAATCGAGCATAGATAGGAAGTTAAAGTGTGAGGCTGCCGGTCCATGGGCCGGCAGCCTTTGAAACCCAAGTTTTTTAAGGAGGCGATGATGGAAATTTTGGTATGCGTCAAACGCGTTCCAGATACAGCTGAGAACGAATTTGAACTTAATTCGGACGGAAATGATCTGGATCGCGACGATCTGGTTTACTCTGTAAATGAATGGGACAACTACGCGGTTGAAGAGGCCATTCAGATCGTGGACAATGTGGGTGGAAGCGTCACTGTTGTAACCGTGGGTGATGATGAGGCCGAAGAGGTCCTGAGACGCGAAATGGCCATGGGCGCCAACAACGGTGTCCTGCTGTCTGATGACGCCTTTGAAGGCTCCGACGGAAAAGGCATCGCCGCTATTCTTAAAGCTGAAATCGAAAAGGGCAGCTACGACCTGATTCTCACCGGTGCCCAGGCTGACGAAGGCGCAGGGCAGGTCGGCGGAATGCTGGCTGCCATGCTGGACTATCCCTATGCCTCCCTGGTAAACAAGATTGAGGTTGACGGCGACGCTAAAATCAAAGTCGGCCGTGAAATAGAAGGCGGAAACCAGGAGATGAACGAAATCGAACTGCCCTGCGTTCTGTCCATCCAGACCGGTATCAATGAACCCCGTTACGTGGGGATCCGCGGTATCCGCAAAGTTGCCAAGGTTGAAATTCCCGTGAAAAGCGCCGGTGACCTGGGGGTTGATGAGGCTGTCGTGGGCGAAGCCGGAGCCAAAACCAAACGGGTTGACTACTTTGTACCTGACATGGGCGACGGTGCTGAAATGCTTGAAGGCTCCACCGACGAGATTATTGAAAAACTGATTGAGAAGCTGAAAGCCAAAGGAGGACTCTAATCATGACACAGATTTTTGCCTATATCCCACATAAAAACGGTGCTGCAGAAGATGTGGCGATGGAGTTCCCCGAAGCAGCAAAAAAAATCGATGCCGGTGCAGGTGTTACTGCGGTTGTCACCGGTTCCGGCGCTGACCTGGACGCTGTTGCCGGTGAAATGGCCAAAGTCTATGGCGAAGTCATTAAAGTTGACAGCGACGCCCTGGCTTACCCCAATGCCGAAGTTGTCAGAAAAGCCCTGGTCAATATCCTTCCGGCAGGCGCAATTGTCCTGGTTGGCCATGATACCTTTGGCATGGACCTGGCTCCGGGCCTGTCCGTGAAACTTGACGCTGCCTATGCCGCCGATGTCGTTGACTTCGAAGGCACGGACGGTTCCGTCCTGAAACTGGTCCGCCAGGAACTTGGCGGCGCCGTATCCACACATGTCACCACTGATATCTCTGCCGGAGCAGTTATTACTGTCCGTCCGGGTGCCTTTGCCCCTGTTGACGGCGGCGATGCCGGCGGGTCCGTCACCGATAAATCCGGCGACGCCGGTGACCTTTCCTCCAAACGTTCTTTCCTTGAAGTGGTTGAAGCCGAAGTCGGTGATGTTGACATAACCAAGTCCGACGTGCTCGTATCCATCGGCCGCGGTATTGAAGATGAGGACAATATCGAAGTTGCCCAGGAACTGGCCGATGCCATGAATGCCGTGGTTTCCTGCTCCAGACCCATAGTGGATGCCAAGTGGCTGGAGAAATCCCGCCAGGTCGGTACCTCCGGCCAGACCGTTAAACCCAAAGTCTACATGGCCATGGGTATTTCAGGCTCCTTCCAGCACATGGGCGGCGTAAAGGGCAACCCCTTTATCGTTGCCGTCAACAAAAATCCAAAAGCCCCGATTTTCCAGGTGGCTGATGTGGGTATTGTTGAAGATATCCTTGACTTCATGCCCGAGCTGCAGGAAGCCATTGAAGAATTATAAGGAATCGTTACAAAATAACTTGCTCTGATTTATTTTCAGAAGCCCTTTAATGACAGGGGCTTTTGAAAATAAAAGACCAAGTAATTTTGAAGCCGACCCTAGGCCATACGCCTCTTAAAAAAGAGTGCTTTAAAAAGGGCGCTGCAATCGTTTGCAGTGCCCTTTTCTTATTGGATTGACATCAAATCCGCGATCATGTATTCATTGAAAGCTTGAGATAGACAGCTTAGGTTCACCGGTGGCATTCCTTTACTTCTGTCTACGTTGGTTTCATGATCTAACCCGCCGGAATTTAAATAAATAGTCAAGATGGCTTTAAAACGCCGGACTGGGTGCCATAGACCCGTGGCCGGTGGTTTTCGATGAGTGAGACCTGATCCACGGAGCGGATGTAATGGCGGATATTCTTATCATAGATGATGATTCCCTGATTTGTGACTTATTGGTTCAACTGATGGAGAAACTGGGCCACCGGGGCAGCAGAGCATTGACCGGTGAGCAGGGGCTTGACCTGGCAAAATCCGGAAGCTTTGACCTTATCTTTCTGGATGTCAGGCTGCCTGATGCTAACGGAATGGACCTGATCCGGACCTTGAAACAAGTACCCTCATCCCCTGAAATCATAATTATTACAGGGGAGCAGGAACCTGACGGCGCCAGGCTGGCTATCACCGGCGGTGCCTGGAACTATCTTGAGAAACCCTTTTACCGCCAGGAGATCAATCTTCAGGTGGAGCGGGCACTTCAATTCCGCAGGGAAAAGGGAAAGGTTTCCGGGTATCACGGACTGAGGCGGAAAAATCTGATCGGTGAATCCGGATTGATCAAGCGTTGCCTGGACCAGGTCCGGAGTGCCGTGTTCTCCGATGCCGGCGTCGTTATATCAGGGGAGGGCGGCACCGGCAAAGGTCTGTTTGCCAGGACCATTCATCTGAACAGTGACCATGCGGTAAATGATATTGCAATTGCGGACTGTTCGGCAATGACCGCAGGGACGGCCGAGCAGATGCTGTTCGGCACCAAAGGGAGTGACTCCGGAAACCGGGGACTGGTCGGGCTTGCCCGGAACGGCACCCTGGTGCTGGACAATGTGGATCTTTTACCTTTAAGCGGCCAAAAGATCCTGGTCCGTGCCATTGAAAACAATATGCAAGGCAGCCGGGAGAAAACAGAGAGGGGCTTCAGGGTCATTGCAACCACCACCGGAAACCTGGAGGCCATGGCGATATCCGGAGAGTTTAACCGGGCTCTGTTGAAGCGGCTGGAGGGGATCCTGATTCAGCTCCCCCGGCTCAGGGATATTCCCGAAGACATTATCCCGATTGCAATTTATTATTTAGACCGGTGCTGTGCAAAGTACAGGACCGCAGCAAAGGGTATTTCCCCTGAATGCCTGGAGATCCTCCGGAATTATCACTGGCCCGGAAATGTAAAAGAACTGATCAGCGCCATTGATAAGGCCGTGGCCTCAGCCATTCACGAGCCTGTCATTTATTCCATTCACCTGCCGTCACACCTCAGGGCCGAAGTGATCCGGAGGGGGGTACCCCAACGAATTCAGGAAGATGAGGATGCGCTGAGCAATGAACATGAATCCCTGCCCTCCTTTTTAGAGCGGATGGAAAGAGAGTACCTTGAACAGGTATACTATCATGCAGACAAGGATGTAAAAACAGCCTGCAATATTGCCGGGATTTCAAGAACCGGTTTTTATACCCGGCTGAAGAAATACCGGATTCGGTAAAGGTGTGCAGGGTTTTACTCAGCACAGCCCTATTAAATCCAGGATGCTGCCGCTGTGAGTGAAATCCCTTATTTGTTTGGGATGATTGATCCTGTCACCCACTAAGATAAAGTTGAAGTTTAGATCCCGGGATGCTTTTTTGTCCCAGGCAGCATCGCCGAAATAGGTCTTTGATGTATACCCGGATCCGGGGCATCTTGCCTCAGCCTGCTTCATAATGCCGGTCCGGCTGAAATGATCCTCGCATGATGCAAAGGCAATCCCCGAATAGTCAATCCCGGCGGCCTCCAGCTTCATTTTGGCGGTCTCTTCCCACCCGCCGGTGGCTATGGCCAGGGCAACATCGTCTCTTTGGCGCAGCAGATCCATAAAAGATGACGCCCCTTTGATCTCTTTTACTTCAGTAATCAACAGATGGGATTTAATATTATCGATAAAAAAACGTTTTACCTCACTATGAATTTCCCGGCGGTTTGAGCCAAGGCCGTTCTTTTCGATTATCTCATCCAGGATCCCTGAATCTGTCGCATTGGTATAGATCGACCAGTCCTCATTAACGGGACGGTGTATGACTTTCCGGATGGCATTTAAATAACACTCATCCTCAAATCCGGACGAATTGAGTAATGTGCCGTCAATGTCAAACATTACAAGATGCAATAGACTCTCCTTAACAGTGCCGGAAGGGACTCTCCGGCCTTGATCATGATTTTTCAATCTCGGCGGTTTCAGCTTTTTTATCCCCGAATAGTATATTCCGTATTGCCTGGTAACACGCCGCACTCCGTTTAAAATGAAAACCGCTGATGCCGAGACGTTCGGCCGCCTCAATATTGGAAATGCAGTCATCTATAAATATCGTGTGTCCGGGAATCAATCCAAATCGGTCAAGTGTAAGCCGGTAAATATCTTCATCCGGTTTCATACACCGCTCTATCCCCGAAATTACAATCCCCCTGAACAGTTTAAATATTTCCTGCCCCTTAATATGGGAGTATGTCTCGCAGGACATGTTGGAAAGGCAGAACATATCAATCCCCGCATCTGAGATTTCACGCATAAGCACTGCAGTTTCAGGAATCAGTGAGAGGGAGTTCTTAGCCGCCAGAAGCGCTGTTTCCACAGTGTTTTTACTCAGGCGCGACCTGCTGCATACCCTTGATATGACATCTGCCTCTGTTCTGGTCCCGTGATCCATATCAAGCCAGTCCTGATGCAGGAACAGCTCTTTTCTCAACAGGATTCCCTTCTCCTTTTCCAGGCCGAGGGACCCCACAATCCGGTCAACGTTCCAGTCGAGGACGACATTTCCAAGATCAAGGATCACGGCTTTATTTTTCAAACCCATATTGTCCCGCCTCTAAAGGTTAAAAATTGCTGTAAGGGATCGCGCAAGAATTAGTTCACATTCTGTTTGCAAAATACCCAATGTTTTAAGGG
>JAKSAX010000506.1 GCA_022361395.1 Desulfobacterales bacterium
ATGGTTTAGTTGCTGACGTATTCAAACACCGATGCGTTGAATTTTTCATCCGTAAACGGTTTGTGCAGCACTTTATTGATTCCGGATTTTTTCAGGATGGTATCATTGACGTCAATATCCCCGGATTTTTCCTCTACAAAGTCACTCTGGGTCGTGATCATGAGAATGGGCAGGTCCTGGCGGGTGAATTTTTTCCTGATTTCCCGGGTCATTTCCAGACCGCTGATATTCGGCATGTTCAGGTCTGTTATCACCAGGTCCGGCTTTTCTGAAAGAATTGCCGGAATAGCATCTTCCGGGCGGTGAAAGGTTTGGGGGGTAAACCCGAGGGCGGATAATTTGTTCTGGTACAGCTTGAGCATCATCTTTGAATCATCTACTACAATGATTTTGGTCTGCTGCTCCTGGCCGTTGCCGTTTTCGGGAACTTCCTGGCTCACAGTTTCCACAAATTCCTTTTGCCCGATGCCGGACATATGCTTCAGAAAGGTTTTGCGGGTGGCGGGAGAGGCAGTGTTTACAATGTGCTTTTTAGCCAGCTTTTGGAATGATTCTTCCTGGACAAGGAAGTTGAATATGTTGCCGGCTTCCGTGTCAATCAATGCGGCAACGGTTTTATCCGCCCCGTCCGATCCCTCCCTGACGATATTTTTAAGCCCTGCCACCAGGGGTTTGGACAGGTTTTTATCAACAGCCCTTGCCGCGCTCATCCTGACGGTTTCCTCAGGATCCTGAAGACCCTGGGCAAGGCATATGGCAGTTTTGGGTGATGGAATCCTTTCCATTGCTTCATATGCAGCCTGACGGATATTGGCATCTTTGGGCTGGGTATTGATAATATCAAGGATTGGGGAAATGGCTGCCTGGTCACCGATATATCCCAGGGTGGTGATCAGATGAACCAGGTAATCTGCCTCGGCATTTTTAAAGGCCCGGGTCAGGAGCGGTGTGGCTTTTTTGCCCAGTTTCATGAGCTGGTCAATGGCCGTGTCCCTGATAATGGTGGTTCGCGAACTGAGCAGGCGGGTCAGCTGATCAAGGGCGTAAAGGTCCTGCATGTCCGACAGGGCTTCAATTGCCAGTTTGTTGGTCTGCTCGTCTTCTCCCAGGAATTCGAGCAGTTTGTCTGCAGCTGTCCGGCTGCCGTGCTCTCCAATGGCAAAAATAGCAGCCTTGCGAACGTTTAGATCCGAATGACCGGCCAGGTAGGCAAATGCTTCAAGTCCCTGGTCCTGGCGAAGGGCGCCCAGGGATTGGACCGCAGGCAGCAGGATTTCCGGGTCTGTCTCTCCGTGGACCACCTGGATAAGGGCGGGCAGGGTGTCATTCAGGAAAAGATCTCCTGCTGCCCGGATGAATTGTATCCGGGTGGCTTTTTCATTCTGGGTAATATAATCAATGACAAGATCGGTGTTACCGTATGCCTTGTCAAGGATGAGATCGTAAAGGCCTTCCTGAACATCCTGGCTGGATATATCAATTTTTGTCAGGAACTCAAGCAGGGGGAATACAACCCGTTCCGGCCCCTTGGCCAGTTCAAGCAGCGCCTTTTTCTGTACGCTGACATCAATATTTGAATCCGACGCAAACTGGAGCAGGGCTTTGGCTTTAACCACATCCTCTTCACCGAGGCAGAATTTCAACTCATCAATAAAATCTTTTTCGCTTATAGTACCCATGGGTGGTGCCTTTTAGTCTTTAAACTGGTAAAACACAGAATTTAAATATTTATTGGAGGTAAAAAGGTCGGTGTCATTCACCAGGGATTCTGTTGATCCGATGAGCAGGTATCCGTCCGGCTCCATGGTTTTTGCAATATTGGCGTAAATTTTACGGCGGTCTTCGCTTGTGAAATAGATCATAACATTCCGGCAGAGGACGATGTCGAATTTACCCACCCCCATAAAGGGCTTCATAAGGTTCATCTTTTTGAACTGGGCCATGGCCCGGAGCTCGTCCTTTATCTTGTACTTGTCTCCCTGGGGATCAAAGTATTTGCTCAACCTGGTCGGATCCAGCCCCCTTGCCACCTCAAACTTATTATAGAGTCCGTAACTGGCCTGGGCAATGGCTGCATCTGAGATGTCCGTGCCAAAGAGCCTGACGTTATAGTCTTTAGGCGTCACACCCATCTCAAGCAGGGTCATGGCAATACTGTATATCTCCTGCCCCGTGGAATTGGCGGCACTCCACAGCCTGATGGTCGGTTTTCCAATGCTTTTTTTGGATCGCCTGTCAATAAGATCGGGTATGATCTTATGCTGAAGCAGCTGGAACGGTGATTTATCCCTGAAAAAATAGGTTTCATTGGTAGAGATGGCATCAATGATATGATTTTCTATCTCTTTTTTGAAATCTGTTTTTGACTTTCTCAGTAACTCTGAATAAGAACTGCACCCGAACTTACCCAGAAGAGGGTTGAGTCGGGTTTCCAAAAGGTATTCCTTCCCAACATCCAGGGCTATTCCTGAGATTTCCAGGATATACTGGGCAAATGTTTTAAACTCATCCTGAGTTACGGTAATTTTTGTCATAAGTATTGTATTGGCTTTCAGATCTTCGTTAGAGGATGACGGTTTTTACGATTTCGTCCGCTATCCTGTCCAAAGGGGCTATCACATCGGCAAGGCCCGTTTCAATGGGTTCCTTGGGCATACCATAAACGGTGCAGCTCTCTTCGTCCTGGGCAATGACAACACTGCCGTTCTTTTTCATCTGGGCCAGTCCCTTTGATCCGTCCGACCCCATTCCGGTCATGATAACCCCGGTGGACCGGCCCACATAATGCTGGGCAATGGATCTGAACAGATAATCCACCGAGGGTTTGCAGGAGTTTTCAGGCGGATCATCAGTGATTTTGATCTTCCGCGTCAGTCCGTCCGCCCCTGCAATTATTTTCATCTGCTTGCCTCCGGGGGCAATCAACACCCGGCCGGCTTCAATCACGTCCCCGTCCTCGGCTTCCTTAACCTCAAGCTGGGATTTATTGTTCAGGCTGTTGGCCAAAGATGCCGTAAACATAGGAGGCATATGCTGAACAATAAGAACCGGTGCCTTAAAGCCTGACGGGAGCATGGGAATCAGCTTTGTCAGTGCGTTGGGCCCCCCTGTGGAAATCCCTATTCCGACGATTTCCGACTTTGAACGGATGACAGGTGTCTTGGAGATGGTCACCCTGGGTTTTACCGGCTTGGGTGCGGGTTTCACAGGGGGGGCTGCCTTGGCTTTGCCCGGGGTAAATGCCGATACCCCTCCCTTGCGTCTTTTTATTGCCTTTATAATGGGGTCAATGGCCTGCTTTACCTTAAGTATATTATCGGCCATTTTCCCGGCTTCCGGTTTGGGCAAAAAGTCAAACGCACCCAGTTCAAGTGCCCGTATGGTCATCTCACTTCCCTGTTGTGTCAGGGTGGACAGCATAACGGCCAGGGGCGGTTTGTCCATCTTTCTGAGTTCCTGAAGTACTTCAATGCCGTTCATCTCAGGCATCTCGATATCCAGGGTGATGATATCCGGTTTCAGGGTTTTTATTTTAGACAGGGCTATCTTGCCGTTATTGGCCGTACCCACCACTTCAACACCGGGCATTCCCTTGAGGACGTCTCCGACTATTTTACGATATACAATGGTATCATCCACTACCACCGCTTTAATGGATTGCATTATTCTTTTAGTACCTCATCAATATCAAGAATACCGATCAACTGGTTTTCGGTTTTTAAGACCCCTTGAAAGAACTTGCCTTTAACCCCGCCGATATTGGAAGGGGCCGGTTCGATATCCTCTTTCTGGGTTAAGACTACATCTGCGATTGAATCCACAAGAAGCCCGATATGCTCCTCTTCTGAATTCACGATAATATTCCGGTTGTCCTTATCTTTGTTCACCGGTGCCAGACCCAGTTTTTTACCCAGGTCAATAATGGTAACAATGCGACCCCGGAGATTCAGGATACCCTCAATATAATCGGAGGCCTGGGGAATCTTTGTGATCTCAAAGTGTTTGTTGATCTCCTGAATATTCAGGATATTGATCCCGCACAGGGCGCCTCCAACGTAAAAGGTGGAAAACTCAAGATCATTTGATGTGGCTTCCATGGTTGTTTCGTTCATTTTTTTCTCCTTAACGGATACAGCATCAGCACATTAAAGGTTCAGGTATTTTCTGATAATCCCCATAAGCTTTTCCCTGTCCAGCTTGATTTCATACTCATCAATGCCAACGGATTTGCCCTTTTCAATATGGGCCTCACTGGCCAGGGAGGTCAGGGCAATGACATTGAGATGGGAATACTGGGGATCGTTTTTTATGCGTTTGGTCAGTTCGAATCCGTCCATATTGGGCATTTCAAGATCCGTAACCACCAGATCAATTTCCTCTACTCTCTCTTTGAGCAGTTCCCAGGCAATCAATCCGTCTTCTGCTTCAATGACTTTAAATCCGTCTTCTTCCATGAAGCCTTTGACCTGGTTTCTGAAAAAGGCTGAATCCTCGGCAAACAGGAGGATCTTCTCTCCTTCTTCCGCCATTCCGGCAGCAGCTTTTGCCTCTTCCACAAACCACTCGGGATTCATGGTTTTAACCAGTTCAAATATATCCACCAGCAGTGTTGTATGCTCGTTGATGATCATGGAACCGCTGATAGCAGTCTGTTTCAGGGTGCTGGTATCGATATCCAGTACAACTTCCAGGGCATCCACAGGCGGGGTGACCATGAGGCCCAGCTCTTTGTCCTTAACCTTGAATACGATGACTTCCTGCTGATCTTTTTCAGGCAGCTCATCCACATCTGCCACCTGGGACAGTTCAAACAGCGGCAGGGACCCGCCCCTGTACTGAACAACCTTGCGGTCACCGATCTGCTCGATGGCGGAAGTCTGGATCCGCTCGATCCGCTCAACAATACTCAGCGGCGCGGCAAAGTGTTCGGCTTCACCATTCTTAAAGGTGAGCAATGCCACCTTGTCAGCATTGGCGGCAGCCTCTTCCTCGGCAGCCTTGGCCATCTGCCCGGCTTCAGCAACTGTTGAGAGTTCAGCCATCTGCGCAAGGTTGGAAATGTCCAGGATCAGCGCGACTTTTCCGTCACCCATGATGGTGGCGCCGGCATAGGCAGTGCATTTTTTCAAATGGCGGCCCACCGGTTTTACAACGATTTCTTCGGAATCATGGAGCTGGTCAACCACCAGGCCGTATTTAAAAGCCCCTGCAGAGACCACGGCAATGTTCATGGCCGATGAGGCGTGGTAACGCCTGTCTTCCACATCCCGTTCAACCACTTCATCCTCACCTGCAGCATCCGTGACGGCATCTTCTGCAGTCAAATGTTTTTTGGATCTGCGGTCTGCGAGATTTTTTCTTCTGTCAGTCCGTTCGGTTTGGTCGGCAGGGTCTGTGTAGGTTTTTTCAATACCGAGCATTTCAGACAGGTTCAGCAGGGGAAGCAGCTCCCCTCTCAGACGGACGACGGCTGCATCGCCGACTTTTTCAATTTTGTCCTTGACCTGGCCTGCCGGAATCCTGAGCAATTCGTTCAGGTTTACCTGGGGCAGGGCATAGCGCTCATTACCCACAGAGGTGATCTGGCTTGGTATGATAGCCAGTGTCAGCGGCAGTTTGATCTGGATATCGGTTCCCTTGCCCGGGGTTGAATCTATTTCAATGATTCCGCCGAGGGTTTCGATATTGGTGACAACCACATCCATACCCACCCCTCTGCCTGAAACATCAGTGATCTCCTTGGCAGTTGAAAAACCGGGCATGAAGATGATTTCCATCTTTCTCTTATCGGACATTTCCGCTGCCTGGGCCTCTGTTATCAGCCCCTTTTCAATGGCTGAATTGGCAAGCTTTTTGGGATTAAGCCCCCGGCCGTCATCGGAGATTACAATATTGACCTGGCCTGCATCATGAAAGGCTTTTAACTGAATCTTACCGGTGCCGTCCTTACCGATCTGCTCCCTTTCCATCGGTGTTTCAATTCCGTGGTCAACCGAGTTTCTGACCAGGTGGGTCAACGGGTCATTGATGGATTCCAGGATGGTTTTATCCAGTTCAACCTCTTTACCCTCTATCTCCAGTTCAATGGATTTACCCAGTTGCTGGGACATATCCCTGACAACCCGGGTAAATTTGTTCAGGATGTTGGCGATCGGCTGCATCCGGGTCCGCATGATTGCTTCCTGGAGCTCCGAGGTAATCATGTCGATACGCTGGCTGGACAGTTCCGTTGCCTTTGCATTGGAAGAGTTGATGCCCTGAAGGAGCTGGTTGCGGCTTAGAACCAATTCACCGGCAAGGTTCATCAGGGTGTCGAGAAGGCCTACATTGACCCGCAGAGATGTCTGGGGTTTTGCCCCGAGGTTAAGATCCTTATCCATGCTTTTAGCGGCAACAGCAGCCTGTTTTGTTACTTTTTCCTTGATCACCTGGGGGGCAGGTGTCGCGGCAACGGCAGGTTCTGCCTGAGCTGCCGGAGCAGCAGATGCTGCCATGGCCGGTGTTTCCGCCACAGGTTCAGGTTGGACTGCTGCCTCTTCCTTGACAACCGAAGGCGCAGCCTGGGGCTCTGCATCAGTGTCAGAAGCGGAAACGATCATACCCTCATCAATGGCATGGATATACTGACTGCTGATGTCAAAAAGGGTTTCCGTCATATCATGCTCAATGATTGAGGCAAAGAGTACCTGAAAGGGGATCCTGCTTGGCCCGGTGGGATCGGCCAGGGTTCCCACAGAGTCAAAATCGATTCTTGAATCTACAATGGTACCTGTTTTTTGCAGGTTGTTCAGTACCTCAATGGGATTTTTGTCCTTCCGCTGGATATCATGGATCAGGTCATATTCGACCAGGAAGAGATTCTTGCCCTCAGCCTTGTATTTCTCAAGTTCATAAAGGGATATCTGGGGAAAGATTCTGCCGTCCCTTAAGGTAATATCCACCATTTCCGAGACCATATCCTGCTGATCCTCAGGCAGGGAGGATTTGGTAATGTTTTCAAGGGCGGTGACATGGGCGGAAATATCTACCTCGTTACTGGTCTCGATGTTGTTTAAAAGATTTTCCAGCTCGTCAAATCCCTTTAACAGGACGCTGATTCTGGTGGAATTCGGAGTTAGTTCACTATTCCGGATAAGACCCAGTACGTTCTCAAGATGATGGGCAAGATCTTTTATGGTGGTTAACCCCATAAAACCGGCTCCGCCCTTTACGGAGTGTGCTGCTCTGAAAACATTGTTTACCAGATCCAGATCGATGTTCTCCCCACCCTCCTCAATTGTCAGAAGATCACTTTCAATATCACCAAGGTGGTCCAGCGACTCTTCAATGTACATTTGTAGGGTTTCGTCGTCTTCAAACATATTAACTCTCCTGAAAGGGTTTGTCTTAGAGATGATAAAACTATACCGATAAGTAAATAATTTACAGAAAAGAATATAGAAAGTCAAACTAAAGAATAGGGTAAACGCAAGTAAACAGGCACATTTTTACATTCTTTAATTTTTTGGGTACTTTTGCTATTAACTCAACCCATTCTGAGTTTACCTCTGCCTGGATAACTTACTGAAATTGTTGATCCTGAAAATAATCGGGTCAGCCATCCGGATTAAAGCAAGACAGGAGAACAGGGTAGAGATCTATAATTTGCGAATTATGTCGTTGGCGGAAAATGTCTGGTTCAGTTGCAGAATTGCACAGGTATTGGGCTGGGCGTTTTCTATCTGGTTTTCGTCCGGGTCGGTCAGGCTGAAAATCTCCGACTCCCGGGCAGGTCCCGACGGGCTGAGCACCTCAACCCGGTCCGCCGATGTCAGTTTGTTCCTGATTTCCACAAGGCAGCGGTTTGAATCGTAACATGCGAGAATCTTTCCGATAAAGCTGTGAATCTTACCTTTGTGGATATTGTCTCTGTTCATGGCTGCTTCTCCGGCATCCTCCGAATGACCGAAGTAAAATCCCGTACAATAGGCCCTGTGATAGACCTGGTAAAGCTCTGACCGCCATTCAGGACGGACCTGGTAGCCTTCCGGATCGGCGGCGTAGGAATCAATGGCGTTTCTATAGGTTTTTACTACCGAAGCCAGATAGTTGATCCCCTTCATCCGTCCCTCTAATTTAAGGGAGGTAATTCCTGCATCCACCAACTCCGGGATATGCTCTATCATGCACATATCTTTGGAGTTGAAAATATAAGCCCCCCGTTCATCCTCCATCAGCGGATGGAATTCATTGGGACGCTGTTCCTCCACAACCGAATACTTCCACCGGCAGGGGTGGCTGCAAAGCCCCCTGTTGCTGTCCCTTTTGGTCATCACCGTGCTTAACAGGCACCTGCCCGAGTAGGACACACACATGGCGCCGTGAATAAATGTTTCCGTTTCAATTCCGGTGTTGTCAACCACCTCTTTTATCTCTTTAAGGGAAAGTTCCCTTGCAAGGTTCACCCTCTTAATACCGAGGTCCTGCCAGAACAGGGCCGTGTTGTAGTTGGTGGTATTGGCCTGGGTGCTCAGGTGTATATCAATATGGGGGATGATTTCCTTGGCCAGCATGATAATTCCGGGATCCGAAATAATCACCGCATCCGGGTCTGCCTTTCCGACCCTCTCCAGGTATGCCCGCAATTGTCCCTGCTCATGGTTCCTGGAGTAGATATTACAGGCCAGGTAAACCTGCACCCCTTTCCCCCTGGCAAATTTTATCCCGTCAACAAGCTCCTGATCCGTAAAGTTGCCTGAAAAATTTCTCAAACTGAAATCCTTGCCTGCCAGATACACGGCATCTGCCCCGTAATGAACAGCGATTTCCAGTTTTTCATAGTTGCCGGCAGGGGCCAGCAGTTCCGGTTTTTTCACAGGTGTCGGGGTATTTGTTTCGGGTTTCACTTGAGGCGGATTTTCCTTAAAATCTTAATTTAAATCAGGTCCTTTATATACACTATGGGGGCGGTGAATGCAATCTTGGTGAGATCGCGGGAACTGCTCAGACAGCGAAGGCGGGTGGGAGCAGATGGAGTGCGACGGGCCGGCCAGGCCGGAGGCGGCTATCACTTTTTTTAAGATGATCTAAGGCTTGCTCCGCAAAAAGCCGTGAATAAAAGCAGCACGGCTTTTTTTCTGCTCCGCTTCGCCAAGATCATCTATAAAAAAAGCAATTTTATGCCGCCTTCCGGCCTGCCCGCCCCTCTGCCGAGTCCAACACGGTAGTGTGATATAGAGCAACTGAGAAAAAATGTGTTTTCTTGTAACGCTGCATGTGATTTCAGAATTTAAAAAGGAAGATTTTATTAAGTTGATTTTTCGGATATCCGAAACACCCCTCTTGCTTTTCCTGGTGCCAGGTGATTATTTCAGACATACTTGGTCGAATAAAAATTGAGCGTACTCAGGACCTTAAGAATAATGAAACAAAAAAGCAAGAAAAACCTTATAGTCATTGGATTGTTTGTAATCGTTATCATTTTGACAATTCCATTGTTACCGGAGTCTTTGGTTGGCAGAATTCCACCTTGGTTGAAGAATATTTCAATTTTGATATGTTGCGGTTTTATCATTATCGATTTCTTCCTTTTGCTCCAAAGCATAGACGATTTCCTAAAATCAAAAAAACGTTAATGCCCTGCTAACTTGACTTTTAGTGCTTCTGAAAATCTATGTTCTGATTACCTGTTGAATCCAGCAAATTTGGAAGCTATTAATAGCAAGTTTATTTATTACACAAACAATTGGGTGTTTGTTCGTATTTATTTGCCACTATTTCTGAAGAGGGGGTGAAAAACAAACCCTGAATCCGATTCGGCCATCGTAAAAGACGTAACCATTATAATCTCGTTTGGTCACACGTGTATTTTCAGCTGAAGTGCTCCAGTTTCCGCCTCGATAGACACGAGTTGAGCCATGAAATAACATTACCGGATTTTTCGATACATATTTCAGGTAGGCGTGCCTATCATATCTATCCTCACACCACTCTGAGACATTCCCACTCATATCAAAAATATCGAGTCCATTAGGAGCTTTTGTTCCAACTGGATGAGTTTTGTATTTGCTGTTGGAAAGATACCATGCGAAATCGTTTATATTACTACCGCCTGCATATTTTTCATCTTTACCACCGCTTCTTGCTGCATATTCCCATTGCGCTTCCGTTGGAAGTCTGAACTTTACTTGATGTTCTTGGTTTAATTTTGAAATGAATCCTTTTGCATGTTTCCAAGAAACTCCCACAATGGGGTAATTATCTCCTGAATTAAATTTTGGCCTTTTTTTCGCATGTTCTCTCCAAGGGGTTCTCTCCTCTGGAAAGTCACCTATTGTATCAAAAACCAATTCCTCTTTAATTATTTTTTTCCACTGTCTGACAGTTACTTCATATTTACCGATCCAAAAACCATCCAGGCAAACTTTATGAATTGGCCCTTCATCAGTACTTCCAGAGTGGCTTCCCATCATAAAACAGCCTTTAGGTACCCAAACAAATTCCATTCCAGTTTTTGGTTCCTTCCAGCACTTACCAGTGATGGGGGCTCCTGATTTTGAAAATTCATTGGCATGAGCGTTGATTATGAGAATGTATAACGAAAGGAACGAGATAATAAATTTCATCATTTTATTAATATTCTTTCATAGAATTTAAAACCTGTGGGCAGCGTCAAGGGGCCGAGAAGTTAGGTTGTCCTTATTATTGACAATTGATCTTGAATTGTGGATTTCATATGGGGATGGGGTGTTTTTCAAATTCCACCTTCTTCATTTATAACAATCATTTCGAAAGTCAATTGAATTGGAGATAATCATCCCAGATTAAAAATTGCAATAGTAAAGATAAAACATAGTTAACTTAGCCATGTGTGTTTGGTTATCTGTAGTTCACCGGAAATTGAATTGCCATGAAAATTTTCTTTTCAGGCGCTAAACTATATTGGGGATAGATTGGTTGTTGAAGATCGAAAGCCAGGAGAGCCAGGCAGGTGGGGGTGTGGAGGCCCGTAGGCGCGTGAAATTTTCAGAGCGTCAAGGACTGGCAGGTCGGAAAATTTCCGTTACCCCGCCGTTCAGGACGGGCGGCGGGGTATTCGCAGAGGGGCTCCGCGGCTCCGCCTGCCGGGTTTGTGCCTATACCTACAATATGCCGGCAAGGGTGTGGTGCTGTAATAGAAATATAGTGTAAGGCGATAATCTTTGTTTAGTGTGTGTTACTGATGTCATCTGGAGAGTTTTAGAAAACTGCAGGAGGGTGGTGTTAATGGTACCCCCGGCAGGAATCGAACCTGCGCACATGGATTAGGAATCCAATGCTCTATCCACTGAGCTACGGGGGCAAACCACAGGTGCCAAGAGCTTACCTCTTGAGCACGACCACCCCTTATACACGATCAAAGGGGTTATGGCAAGATAAAACCCGCAGCAAATTCATGCTGCGGGTTTTTTTTAGGTGATCGGGGTTATTCTACTATGAGCTTTTGGCCGGGATAGATTTTGCTGCGCTTGCTTAAGCTGTTCAGCGCCAGTAGTCTGTTCAGGCTCATGTTATGCCGTTTTGCGATCAGGAAGGGGCTGTCTCCCGATCTGACCTTGTAAGTGCCGGAGCCTTTCCTGGGAGTCGGTGCTGCCTTGCCTGAGGAGATGGTCAGGCGCTGACCGATCCTCAGATTGGTGCTGGACAATTTATTCTGGCTCATGATCTGCTTTGTTGTGGTTGAGAACTTTTTGGCGATGAGCCAGAGGTTGTCACCCCTGCGTACCTTGTAATTAATGGATTTCCCGGGAGGAATTTTGGTTTTTGATGAGCTGCCGGTAACATAAGATCCTGCGGCATAATTTCTGGTGGGTATCTTTAATACCTTGCCGGCAATGATCCGGTGGGATCTGATATTGTTGGTGGTTGAAATTGCCTTGACCGATGTTCTGTATTTTTTTGCAATCCCGGATAAAGTGTCGCCCCTCCGGACCCGGTGGTAAACAAACATGGGCGGCGGGGTGTAGGTGGTCTTGATCTTGTCAAGTTTGACCAGGAAAAGATCTGCCTGCTGCTCGGGAATTTTCAGGGAATATGTTTCAGGGGGCAGGAGGGCATGCCTGAGTTCCGGGTTTAAGGTTTTCAGAACTTTTTCGCTGGTGTTGATTTCCTTTGCAATATCTTTGAGCCGGACCTGCTTTTTGATATCAAAGGTTTTGTATGCAATGGGCTTGTCCGGGTTCTTTGCTTTGATGTTGTATTTGTCGAGGTTGTTGATAATATGGACAGTTGCAAGGAAGCGGGGTACATACCTGGCGGTTTCCCTGGGCAGGCTCTGGTACAAGTCCCAGAAGTTATCAAGGTAGTTGATCTTCTGGCGGCGGATTGTTTTCAGAACCCGGTATTCGCCGCAGTTATAGGCTGCCAGTGCCGTTGTCCAGTCCCCGAAAAGGTTGTGCAGTTCTTTTAAGTAGGCAATGGCGGCCAGGGTTGCTTTCTCAGGATCCATGCGTTCATCTATATAATAGTTTCGGCTGAGGCCGAATTTATGGCCGGTAGAAGGAATGAACTGCCAGAGTCCCAGTGCCCTTGCAGAGGAAAGCGCCCTGATTTTAAAACCGCTTTCAATAAGAGGCAGCCAGGAGATTTCCTCGGGCAGTCCTGCCTTTTTCAGTTCCTGTACTATATAGGGCCTGTATCTTGATGACCGCTCCAGAGACTGAATAAAGAAACGGCGTTCAGGTCCTGTCAGCCGTTTAATCTCCTTTTCAACATGAGTGTTCATGGTA
>JAKSAX010000381.1 GCA_022361395.1 Desulfobacterales bacterium
CATGGAACATGTAAGTAGACACTATTCAGAAGTTCCGGATCCACACCGATTTAATCCGGTGGCAATGGCAAGGCGGCCACACCCGTACCCATCTCGAACACGGAAGTTAAGCGCCTTAGCGTCGATGGTACTGCATGGGGGACTGTGTGGGAGAGTAGAACGTTGCCGGGTTATTCTTCAAAAAGGCCCAGCACATCTTGGATGTGCTGGGCCTTTTTGCGTTTTAAGATGTTGAGTTCGGTGGCTTGCCTGAGTGAAGTTGCTCTTCTGCGGTCGCAGTTTATGCCCACACTATTGACCTTAAAAATGATATTGGAGATAAAAGGTGTGGTAGTTGGACCCCTCCGAGGTCCTTCCAAACTGGGATGCGGTTTCAAATATGGCAGACCTGTGGTGGATGGAATAGCCAAAGTATAAATTTTCATATGATGTGGATTTAAACAGATCCCCCACATTCACATCAACAGAGACATCGATGTAATTCATCAGGTTGGAGGGTTCATCCCCTTTTTCGATCATATTTTGCTCTTCCACATGGGGAATGCCTGACACATAAGAGAGACCCTCGGCAAGGCCAACCCTTAACCGGACAGGCCAGTTAAAGGTATAGTAGGCTTTGATGGCCACCACATACTCCTGGGAGGAGGATTGTGTGGAAGACGACCAGTGCCAAACAACCCCCGGTGTCAAGTAAATATCCAAGGGAAAGCCAAAAAGTTCGTCCGTCAGGGGGTGGCCGTAAAACAAGGAGGTAAGCTGGTTCCGGTCGCTATCCAGATCGAATTCCCCGATCAGTATATCTGTCAGATTCGAGTAGGTGGCCCAGCCATGGGCAATTCTCAGATAGGCGTTATTGGTCAGGCTCGGCTTTTTCTCCTTTTCTTTTTTATTGTTCATCAGAGCAATGCCGAAGTAGACCTCATCCACCCGCTCCTGTGAGATAAAGGGCAGCTCTCTCACATCTTTTTCAAACCAAGTGGACTGGACCCGCCCGATAAGATAGAAATTTTCCCAGACATGATACCTGGCTCTGGCCCCCAAGCTTAAATCAAACCCATCTCCGACGTCGGCCACGGTCAGTCCGAAATAATGGTCATTGAACCGCTTATCCTTGTAGCGCAGTTTTGCAAAGGGACTCAGTTCCAGGTCTCCCCAACCCAGATCTTTCCAGACAAAATCATGCCAGAGCCAGACATTGGCATGCCAACGCCCGTGGTCGTCGGTCATCAGTTCAATGTCAGTATAGGTGTCATCCAGAGCCTGGAACCGGTAACGGAGTCCAAAGTCGACCGTATCCCCCTGGACCTCGTTCTGGTAATCTTTGGGAATATCAAAGAACCGGAGCCTGCCCATAAGTTCTATGCGATGGCGATTCTGCCTGAAAAGGGTAGCTCCCCCTTCCATCCCGTTCAGGAAAAAACGTTCCCCCTCATAAAAGAGAACCGGAATAAAAGAGTTAACCCGACCGTCCCCCAGATCATAGGGAATGGAAGCACTGCGGACATAGGCCCCGATCCCCCATTCCTGCTCCGGATATATATTTTTTATCTGTTTCGTTTCAACTGCCAAACCTGGTGCAGTCCACCCCCCAATAAAGGAGCAAAACCCGAGAAAACACAACACTAACACTGGCAATTTAATCTGCTTGCAAATCATATGCATTCCAATGTTAAGTTCACTGGCTTGTCCGAGTGAATCGCAAATATCTGCGGCTTGTCCGCAGCATGATTTGGTTGGGGAATATTTCGGTTTTGTATTCATTTTGTTTATTTTTTCAACAATTGTTTTTATTCTGCGTTCTGAATCTGATCCTCCTTCAAGTGCTCCCGGATGTTTTTATCACTATCACAGCCGGGCACGTCGGAGAAGTCTTCCATGTGACACGGGGAAATGTTGCAACCCGTGTTCCCGGCGGAGCAGGGCAACAGGATCAAGTTTTTTCAACCGGTATCTGGATTTCCACCAGAACGTCTTTTTCATCGGATACAGCCAGCTTGGAAAGCAGGGGGCGTACCAGTGCCGGGCCTGTGATGCAATGGCCCGAGGCCCGGATAAAATTTTCCAGTTCCGCCTGGGAAGCGGCCAGTTCCTCATAGGGGCCTTTGTGGAAAAAATAGGCAAAGTACCCATCTTCAAACAAATCGTTGGCTCTGTCATCTGAGGGCAGGGTCACTTTTTTGAATACCTCCGTTCCGTCAGGGCCCATTTCCACTACCACTATCAGGTCATGGATATTGGCGTAGGAATCTTCTCTGGCGGACCGGAACATTTCCTTGAAACAGAGTTCCATGGCGTAAAGATCGCCGGGTGCGGGCACTTCCATGCTGAACAGAGGCCGCTTTGGCATCCATTTGATTCCCTTTTCATAAGGGGTGACGGCAAGGTTGGCCTTAAGGGAACTGACCATGGTGTCCAAACGCCGGCGGACCCTGTGGATCTGCTCCAGCTTCTTTTTGATGTTACGGCCCTGGGATTCCAGCAGCCCGATGCGGTCCCGGATAGAGGTCTGGTTCCGGTAGGCTTTGATCTCCTTGAGCTTCATGCCCAGGCTCTTGAGAAAGATAATGATATCCAGATCCTCGCACTGGTCCAGGTGATAGTAGCGGTATCCGGTTGCGGAGTCCACCTCCATGGGCCGGAACAGGCCTATTTTATCGTAGTAGATCAGGGTCTGTTTTGAAATGTGATGCATCTTAGCCATCTCCCCGGCCCGGAACCTGATTTTCATCTGTCCTCCTGTATTCTGCCTTACCGGTATCTTCCCGGGTTGTTTCACTTTTTTACAAATTCGCCCGGGATCCGGCCTTGACTCTATAGTAACTATATACCTTATCTTTCGCTTTTCGAAAACACCTGAAAAACACGGAGCAATCCATGGAAAGCCGTTTTGCACAGTTGTGGCCTGCAGGGGAATTTGCAAAATTTGTTCTGCCGTCGGTCATGAGCCTCATCACCATCTCCCTGTACATGATGGTGGATGCGGTGTTTGTGTCCAGGTATGCCGGGCCCATGGCCCTGGCTGCCGTGAACATTACCATGCCCCTGTTCAACCTGGCCATCGGCCTGGCCATTATGACGGCTGCCGGGTCCAGTGCCATCATCGGAATCGAACTGGGGGAGAAACGCTATGAATCCGCCAACCGCCATTTCTCCCTGGTATTCTGTTTTCTGCTGGTGATGATGGCAATGTTTTACCTGGGGGTAAAATGGGCCGGGATTGAGCGGATCGTGAAGCTGCTTGGGGCTTCCCATGCACTGGCCCCGCTTTGCACGGCCTATGTGGAGGTATTTGTCTACGGGCTTTGCGCTGTATTGTTACAGCTCTTTTTTGAGTATTTTATCCGCCTGGACGGAAAGCCGGGATTTGCCTTTTTAATTACCCTGGCTTCGGGACTGACCAACGTGGCCCTGGATTACTGGCTCATTGTCCGGATGGACATGGGGATCCGGGGCGCGGGCATTGCCTCTTCCGCCGGGATTATGGTGGCTGCGGCCATGGGGATATTTTACTTTGCCTTCCGGTCCGCCCGCCTGAAGCTCGGAAGGCCGGCAATGGCAATGGGATTTATCTGGCGGGCCCTGGTGAACGGGTCTTCGGAAATGGTGACCGAGATCTCTTCAGGGGTGAAGCTGTTAGTGTTCAACCTGATGATCATTCAGTATGCCGGAGAGGCCGGGGTGGCGGCCATGGCCGTATTCCTGAACCTCTACTTTTTCATGTCCTCCTTCCACGTGGGCATGATCATGGGCACGGCCCCGGTGTTCAGTTTTAACTTCGGGGCAGGCAATTTCCCCAAGATCCGCCAGCTGGCCGGCCAGGCGCTTACCGCCTCCCTGGGGGCTTCCCTGCTGGTGTTTGCCCTGAGCCAGGCCGGAACAGACCAGATCATCGGATGGTTCACCCGTGACCCCGAGGTGTTTGCCATTGCCTCACAGGGATTCAGGATTTTTGCCTTTGCCTTTCTGGTCAACGGCATCACCATC
>JAKSAX010000448.1 GCA_022361395.1 Desulfobacterales bacterium
AAAACATTGAGGCGGATGATATCGCTGCCATGGGTCACGGCGGGCTCTGCATGAACTGCGATGTCTGCCACTATCCGGCCTGTTCCTTCGGCAGGTAGGTTAAGGGGAATTAATTCTTGACAAAATGTTGGTCCATATGAAATAGAGAGAGTGTTCACTCCTTATATGGATATGGTATGAAAACAAGTACATTTGAAAAACTGCCCGAACAAAAACAGATCCGGATTCTGGATGCCTCTGCCGGGGTTTTTGCCCAAAAGGGATACTTCCAGGCCGGTATTGCTGAGATATGCCAGGCTGCCGGGATTTCAAACGGTGCGCTGTATAAATATTTCCAGAATAAAAAAGGCCTTTACCTTGTTGTTGCCCAGCGCACGCTCTCCCTTCTCCGGGAACAGGAAAACACCTTTCCGATGGGAAATGAATCCATTTGGATTGTTTTGCCTGAAATCTTTGAAGCCGTATCGCCGTTTTTGAAAGAATATAAAGATTACATGGTCGTCTACATGGATATGGGCTCTCCCTCAATGGGGGAGTTTGCACTGGAACTGTCGAGCACATTTGAAAAATGGTCATTTGATCTTTTTTGCCGAATTGCAGAAACTGCCATGGCAAAAGGGGAGATAAAGAATGATCTCTCAATTGAAGATGTTGCCTATTTTATGGATAACCACTTGCTGCTGTACACTTTTTCCTGCCTGTCCGAACACTATAACCGCCGTTTTAACCAATTCCTGGCAAAGGGAGCGGACCGGCTGAGTAACAGGGAAAAAATTGAACGGGTCATGGATTCGTTTCGCCAGTTTTTGATATAGGTATTTTTTTATCAAAAAAGAGAGTGATCACTCACTCTGTATGTTTTTTCGTTAAGCAGCCATTAGATATGACAATCAACCTTGAAAGGAGGGGACGCATGGCAGTAAAAAAGATTGACGATTGTTTAAGTACCAGGAACGGGCATCTGTTTATCGAGGAGATCGACACCACCCGGATTGCGGAAAAATACGGGACACCTGTATTTGTAATTTCGGAAAAACAGCTCCGCAGCAACATCCGCAGGTTTCAAAAGGGATTTGAATCCGCCTGGGCTGATGGTCCGGTAAAGATCATGCCCGCTGCAAAGGCGAACTGGGTCACTGCCATCCAGAAAATAATTGCAAGCGAGGGGTGCGGCTGCGATACCTATTCTGCCGGCGAACTTACGGTTGCCCTTAAATCCGGTATTGATCCGCAGTTTATTTCGGTCAATGGTGTTCCAAAACATAAAGACCATATATTCAATACAGTGAAACAGGGAGCCAGGGTCACCATTGACGGTACAGAAGAGTTTGACATGATTGAATCTGCTGCCAGAGAGTTGAATGTCACAGCCAAGGTCAGACTCAGGCTCAAGCCCGCGATATCCGGGTTTACCAGGTACACTGATTTCGTGCCGACCGGGCCTCTGTCAACCGACCTTGCCGCACTGGCCTATAAGGGAGGGTTGTCCAGGGAAGAAGTCATTGCCGTTGGAAAGAGGGTAATGGCCTCTGACAGGGTAGAGCTTGTGGGGTTCCATGAACACCACGGCCGTCACAATGCTTCGATAAGGTACTGGGAAGAGCAGATGAAAGCCTATGCCGGGGAAATCGGTGTTGTCTGCCGGGAGCTGGATAATTACCAGCCCGGAGAGATCAGTATCGGCGGCGGATTTGCCGTGCCGCGAGACCCGTTCGGCTCTGAAATCAGATTCAGCGAACCCTATGAGTATCTGGCCCTTCATATGCTGTCCAAAGCACTAAGCCCTTTTCCCGGATTAAGGTATTCTCTTATATCCAAAATCCTGGAAAAAGCCATGGTGTTCAGGCCAAAGGGGAAAACAGCCCCCTCCATTGAGAAATATGCGGCTGCCTGCGGAAAGACACTGGCAAAACATCTTCCTGAGCACGGTATTAATATCAAGGGACTCATGTTGCAGGTGGAACCGGGAAGGAGCCTCCATGGAAATACAGCGATCCATTTAACCAGGGTAATGAGCTTTAAACGTATGACAAGCCCGATCAGGTGGAACCATACCGCACTTGACACCACAGAGTTCTGGTTCACCGGGGGCCGGTACGAACATCATGTCTTTGATTATATTTTTGCAAACAGAACAGATCAGAAGCTGGCAGACAAATCAGATGTTGTGGGCAGAAGCTGCTACGGGGACAGACTGTTCCCGGCCATAATGGTGCCCCGGAACCTTCAACCAGGGGATATAATGGCAATGCTGGATGTGGGGGCCTACCAGGAAGTTTCCATGAGTAATTTTAATGCCATGCCCAGGCCGGCGACCCTCCTGGTGAACCAGAACAGAGTCTCCGTTATCCGCCGGGCCGAAACCCAGGATGATGTGTTTAAGCGCGACATGATTCCTGATTATCTTGCAGATGCCGGATAGGCGTTTCACCCTGAATTCCGGTTATTTAAACCGACAGGCAATAAAAAGACAAGATACCGGAACCAGGTTAGGCCGGCTGCGGGGAGGACGGAGCCCCGCAGCCGGGATATCATCCGGCCGGGGCCGGATGACCTTACATTGATCAGGCGGATTCCAGTTTCCGTCTTTCAGCCATATCCATCATTACCCGTTCCCTGGCCTTGTTGATACCCAAGGCCTCACGTTTTTTATCAATATGGTTGATCATTTTCCAGGCATGGGCAACCGGATCTGCCTCAAGGTCCCAGGTGCCGCCGTACATCTTCTCAAGTTCGTTGAACAGGTAGTCCTGGAATACCGGGGCACCGGAGGTGGGGAGGGTGACCCCGAATACGGTGTACACACCCGAGGTGACAAAGTAGTGGCCGATGCTGATGGCCTTTTCACTCATCCACTCCGGGGCTGAGCCTGCAACGGGCAGGTCGCATAGATCATCCCCTAAGCCGCCGGCCTTTACCATTTCCGTTGCTGCCAGGAGGATCCGGCTGTTATCCACGCAGGAGCCGAGGTGGAGCACCGGCGGGATCCCCACGGTTTCGCAGCCCTCTGCCGGGCCCGGGCCGCAATAGGCCGGGACGGATCCCGGTGACAGGAGGCCTTCCATGGCGCAGGCAATGCCGTTGCATCCGGTGGTGATGACCAGCACGTCATTTTTGATCAGTTCTTTGACAATGGCGATATGGCCTTCATTATGTTTTGTCCGGGCGTTGTTAC
>JAKSAX010000272.1 GCA_022361395.1 Desulfobacterales bacterium
CCATAGAGTGTTTTCGATCAAAAAAACTATCATCAACAGGGTGGAACAGAGTATGTGACAGGGGGCAATCAAATATGAAGTGGAAAAAGCTGGTAGTGGCGTGACAGATCCTGTCTATGAATCAATTGTCCTAATTTTTCGTAGTGATGTAGCCGTATCCAGTTTTTCTGGGCAGACCTGCAGAGTTTAAATGCCATTGAAATAACACTTCTTGAAGAGAAGCATCCTCGAACTTTTGCCGTCCGTAATTTAACCGTAGCAAAAGTAGATTCTATGGGATTTGTCGTCCGGATATGCCGCCAATGTTCTGCAGGAAAATCATAGAAGTTCAGAAGGACATCCCGATCTTTTACCAAACACTTTTTAATCGACTAATGGTTGGAGCCGAAAGCCCCGGTGCATCAGATCCAACAATGGCAGAAAGGGCTTCTGAAAATTCTCCTGTGGATACACCCTTCAGATACGAGTCACCCGCCGTCTTCCCTGGTCATCCAGAACACTGGAGTACTGTTCTATAAATACATTGATTTCGGCTTCCAATGCAGTTGCCAATAGCTTCCTGGCTCCGTTTCGAAGAATTTCTGTGATAGGGTCGTCAATAAAACTGTCTTAAAGGGTATACAGGTCATCTGTTGCAAATATGGAATCTGTAGTGAGGTTAACACCCAGACGACGTAGTCCCTCTTCATCACCGGGAGTAGGCATGTGGGTCATGTGCATTTCGCAGCCGGAAAAATCCTTAAGGCCTTCCATAGCAAGTTGTACCGTATGGTTGGAGGTGGCACTAATGGCAAGGGCGATGAGGGTTTCCTGAAGGTCCAGACTGAGGCTCTTTTCTCCCAGAATATTGGTTTTAAGACTGGTTACCGAATCGCATATTGCATCCGGCATGATATTGATCTTGTTCGGGATACCGGCCAGATGTTTGATGGCCCGGACAATGGTGCTTGAGGCGGCGTGCATCCTGGGAGAGTTGCTACCCTGGATGATGGTGCCGTCCTTAAGCTGGATGGCTGCACCGAAATAGACCCCGTCGTTGCCCAGACGAGGATCGGCCTTTGCCTCTTCGGCGGCCTGGCGGGCCGGGATCACAACCCCACGATCTTCCGTAGTAAGATGATGCTCCTTCATGATCAGTTCTGCGCGCTGAACCGTTTCTTTATCGGTGAGACCTAACGCATATTCACATTTATAACGCAAGTAACGGCGGATGAGTTCCTGTCGAGCGGCCTCCTTTGCCCCTTCGTCATTGGCAATGGCAAATCCCACCCGGTTAACTCCCATGTCCGTTGGAGATTTATAGCCGGCATCATCACCGGTAATCTTTTCAAGAATGCGTTTGAGTACGGGATAAACCTCAACGTCCCGGTTATAGTTGACCGACTTGACATCG
>JAKSAX010000508.1 GCA_022361395.1 Desulfobacterales bacterium
TTGGATTCCCGGCCTGTCATCGCCTTGATATCATCGTATATGCCCATCTAATTACCTCCGGATAGTCGGTTAAGAATTGATTTTTGGCTTCCGCAGCACCCGGATCAGTATCGTGCCGTATTACAGCGGCAGGATCTTTTGTGCTGGGTTAAGGTGTTTACATGTTTTGTATAAAAAATATACTTTAATAAGTCAACTTGTTTTTTTACAAAAAGTATATTTTTTATACATATTAAGTTTTTTGAGTTAATTATCTTAAATTATAGCTAAATTTGCTGTTGTCTTTTTGTAGGAAATATGCATCCTATTAATAAACAATGTATATTATACTTTAATTTTTACGGGCTTCCCATTTTATAGTCATGCAAAAATATCAGCGGGTGGCTGTCCGGGACGAGTAGCGGATAATATCCCGGGCAGCCTGTTTTTCAACCTTTCCCTTTTCCTCAAGAAGACGGAGATGGGCAATGGCCTCGCCAATGGCCAGCAGCTGCTGTGTTGCCGGCAATTCTCTTATTCCTTTCAGGCCGATCCCTCCCCACATCATTTCAGAGGCGATTTCAACCGCGCTCATCTCCCGGTGGTCGAGAACGGCTATAATTTCGTCCAGCCGGTCTTTATGGTGGGATTTCAACTCATCGATCCGGCCCCGGCAGTCATGGATGATGTCCCGGTGTGCCGGCAGGACCAGGGCAACTTTCAGGGCCCGGATCCTGTCCAGGCTTTCCAGGTATGCGGCCAGGGGATTTTCATCATCCTCCCAGCATTGGATGCCCGGGGAAATATCGCTTAAAATATGGTCCCCGGATATCAGGATTCGTTTTTTGAACTCATAGGGGCATATATGCCCGGGGGAGTGTCCGGGAGTTTCGATGATCTGAAAACTATAGCCGCCGATATCCATCCGGTCCCCGTCTTCGAGCCTGACCACGGCGTCCAGCCAGTCCAGCTCGAACCGGTATACGGGTTCCCGGGTGACCGCCTTCCGGATTTTTGCTTCATCAAGGCCGTTACGTATCGCGGAATGTATCATGGGCTCATACCCGTCCTTCAGGAACTGCCGGATCTGAGCGACATCCCTGGTTGCGGCAAAAATCCTGGAGGTCTCCGTGACAAGTTCCGGCAAAAGGCCGAAATGGTCCACATGGAGGTGGGTTATCAGAAAGTCCGTTACCGCCAGGTCGACATTAAGATGTAAAAGGGCCCGGGTGACGGTTTCAAGGCACCTGGGATGGTTCAGTCCCGTATCGATGATGAGATTCCGGCTGCCGGAAACAATGATGTAGATGTTCAGGTATTTCAGGGGCAAGCCGGGTAGGGGGCATTTGAGCTGGTATAAGTTGGGTTGGATTTGTGCTAACATGACCTTGCCTCTATAGCCCTTCAATGGCCTCTGTCAGTTCCGGCATGAAATCAAGGATATCCGCTTCGATCCCCGCGTCAGCCAACTGGAAAATAGGGGCCTTTGCATTCTTGTTAATGGCAACGATAAAGGGAGAGCCCTTGATGCCGCCCATGTGCTGAAAACTGCCGGAAATGCCGCAGGCCAGGTAAACACTTGGCTTGACGGTCTGACCGGATGTGCCGACCTGGCGGGACTTCTCCAGCCACTTGGCATCCACAATGGGGCGGGAGCAGGAGACCACGGCGCCCATGGCGTCGGCCAGCTCCCGGGCAATTTCAATATTGTCCTCGTCTTCAATGCCCCGGCCCACGGAGACCAGGACATCGGATTTGGTGATGTCCACATCCCCGGTTTCAGCGGCCACCACCTTTAAAAATCTGCGGCCGGCAGAGAGGTCCCCTGCATCGGCAGATCTGTCTTCCACACTGCCGCCGGCCGATCTGTCCTCATCCGGCGCAAAGGCGCCCGGGCGGATGTTCACCACGGCCCCTCCAGAGATATCCACGCCCATATGGGCGCTGACCATGCCTGAAAACTCCTGCCGGTCCGCCTTTAATATGGTACCGTCCACCCCGTTTATGCCCACCACGTCAGAGACAAAGGCGGCATCCAGTTTGACGGACAGTCCGGGCCCCAGGTCCATGCCAAAGGTGTCATGGGGGATGAGAAGGACGGCATTTGGGGGCAGGATATTGACCAGCAGCCTGCGGATTACCTCGGCGTTGGGATAGGCCAGGGCCTCGTTGTTGAACTTGAGGACCGTGGCATAGGTAGCCGCGACCTCATCCGCCACCCGGTCCGGCTCGGCACCGGAACCTGTAACGATTGCGGTGCATGGCGCTCCCGGATCGATTTTCTGGGCTGCTGTCGCCAGTTCAAGGGCCGAATCGTCGGCCACGCCCTTTTGGTATGTGATGTATGCAAAGAGTTCAGTCATTATTTCACCCCTCCTTTGGCCTTGAGCAGTTCAATGAGTTTTTCGATAATCTCTTCGTCGGTGCCTTCAAGCATTTCAGCACCATCCCCCAGTTCCGGTACAAAATAGCCCTCCCGGGTCACCTTAGGGGCTGCCAGTGCCGCACCAAGGTCGGGCGCCCCCAGCCGGGGGATGTCAACTGAGGCTACTTTCCGGATTCCCCGGATGCCCACATACCGCGGTTCGTTTATACCGGTCTGGATGGAAAGCACACAGGGGGTTTTAATCTCGTTCATCTCCTGGTTGCCCCCTTCGATCTCCCGGCCCACTTCCATTTTACTGCCGTTCACCTGGATTTTGTTCACCAGGGAGGCATAGGGGTAGTCCAGCATGGCAGCCAGCATACCGCCCACCTGGCCGGCGCCGCCGTCTGCCTGGGCCCCTGTCAGGATCAGGTCGTAGCCGCCTTTTTCCACAACCGCCTTGAGGAGCCGGGCCGTCTGATTTCCGTTAGCCCCCTCAAAGGCGCCGTCGCAAAGATGGATGCCCTTGTCCGCACCCATGGCCATCTCCCGGCGCAGCACCTCTTCGGCCGCTTCATCCCCCACGGTGACCACGGTGACGCTGCCCCCCTGGTCATCCCTGATCCGGATGGCCTCTTCAACCGCATAGTTGTCCCACTCGTTTACCGAGTAGACCAGGTCGCCGCGTTCTATATCGCTGCCGCTTCCGTTCACCTCGATCTCGTTTTCAGCGGTGTCGGGAACCCGTTTGACACAAACTAGAATTTCCATTTTTTTCCTCCTGATTACAGGTCTGCAGCCTGCCTTGGCTGCATCCGTTGGGTGTTTTCTTATTCCGGATCGCTGTGGCTTATTTCATTTGCCCGGCGATGAGTTCGGCAAGGTCGATCACCTCCATCTCATCCTCCATGCCCGCCACCTTGATGCCGTCTTCGATGTTTACCAGGCAGAAGGGGCAGGCCGTGACAATCACGCTGGCCCCGGCCCGGGCCGCCATCTCAACCCTGAGCACGCCCATGCGCTGATCCTCTTCGGGTTCGTAAAAGAGCATGAGCCCGCCCCCGCCGCAGCAGAAGGAACGGTCCCGGCAGCGGTCCATCTCAACCCGCTTCAGGCCCTCAATGGCGTCCAGGGCCTGGCGGGGGGCGTCGTAAAGGCCGTTGTGGCGGCCCAGATAGCAGGGATCGTGAAAGGTATAGACCTTATTCTCTTTGGCCGGGGAGAGGCGGATGGCGCCTGATGCCACGCTGTCTGCAATAAACTGGCTGATATGCCTTACCTCCGGCAGGTCATTGTATTCGTTTTTCAGTGCGTTGTAGGCATGGGGATCTGCCGTGACAATGTTTTTTACACCGCTGTCGGCAATGGCATCGGTGTTCGTCTCCTTCAGGGAGAGAAAGAGCATCTCTTCGCCGAACCTGCGGACCTCATTGCCGCTGTCCTTTTCCTTTTTTCCCAGAATCCCCGGATCTGCTCCGGCCCATGACAATATGGCTGCCGTGGCCCTTGCTATATCCTGCATCCGGTCGTCATAGGAGGAGATGCTGTCCACAAAGTATAGGCTTTCTGCAGATTCATTGCCCCCGGCCAGGTCCTTGATACGGACGCCTCCGGGCAGTTCCCTGGTCCACCCGGCCCGTTTTTTCTCGGTTTTGCCCCAGGGATTCCCCCTTTTTTCCAGGGCTTTCAGGGGTTTTTGCAGGCTCTGGGGGACCATGCCCTCATCCACCATGCCCCGGCGCAGGTCCACGATCTTGTCGATGTACTCGATGCCCACGGGGCATTCCTGTTCACAGGCCCCGCAGGTGGTGCAGGACCAGATTTCATCCTCCCCATAGGTTGTGCCGATAAGGTCCGGGCTCTCTTTAAA
>JAKSAX010000380.1 GCA_022361395.1 Desulfobacterales bacterium
AACCAGGGCCTGTCCTGTGATTTATATCCCCATAAACGCCGGGGAATCTCTGTTCTGTAATTTACAAACTCCGAACAGCAGGGGCCCAGCGAGGGTGAAATCCCTGCAATAATATCCCCGGGCCTGGAGGAAAATTCATCCGCCATGATCTGCGTACATTTCCCGAGAATGCCGGCCACGCTGCCCCGCCATCCTGAATGTACATTGGCTATGACCCGGTTGACCGGATCGTAGAGGATCACAGCCTGGCAGTCTGCCACCTGGATCACAAGGGCAAGATCGGGGATATTGGTGACCACCCCGTCTGCCGTTACCGGGCATGGTGTCTCTCCGGTATCCGGATTCCAGACAGCACCTTCCGTGTCCCCGGGATTTTTCAGTACATGGATATGGGTACCGTGGACCTGGTTTAAAAAAACCGCCCTGGAAACACCGATGGAATCCAGCATCATCCGCCGGTTTTTAAGAACCGATTCCGACGCGTCTCCACAGTTAAGGCCGATATTCAAACCGGTATAGGGCGCACTGCTGGTCCCCCCGGTCCTTGGATAAACGCCGTGAACAATACCCGGGTGTTTTCCCAGACGGGCAAACTCAAGCGGCGCAGGCAGATCAGGAAGCCCCATAAAAACGTTTTCCAATGCGTTTGATTATCCGGGTGGTGGAAATATCCTCCTCAAATGCAATCCGTTCCACCCTGCCCTGATTGGCCTTGACAAAATCCCCCCCGATGATCTGATCTTCAGGCCAGTCCGCGCCCTTGACCAGCACATGGGGCACCACCGCCTCAATCAGGGATTCCGGATCAGGCTCATCAAACAGGACTACATGGTCCACCACAGCCAGGGCAGCCATCACACAGGCCCGCTGATCCTCATCAATCACGGGCCGTTTGTCCCCTTTTATTCCTCTGACCGACATATCCGAGTTCAGGCCGAGCACCAGGATATCCCCGCAGGCCTTTGCCCGGGCAAGATAGGTTACATGCCCGGCATGGAGGATATCAAAACACCCGTTTGTAAATACAATCTGCTTTCCCTGCTGCCGGTACCGGGCTGCCAGCGCCCGGATCTCTTCCAGGGAGACACGCTTTCTATCCATATACGTCCTTCCGTCTGTCTTCTTTTATGGGGATGGTCTTTCTGAATTCATCCACACATCCCATGTCAATGTCCGCCGAAATAACTCCCGGCCCATCCCCTGCTTCCGCCACCACCTGCCCCATCGGATCCACAATTGAAGACAATCCTGGAAAGAAAAGTTCGCCATCCGTGCCCGTGCGGTTGCTGCAAATGACATAGGCCTGGTTTTCAATTGCCCGGGCCCGGGTCAGGATCTGCCAGTGCCGGTGCCTGGGCCGTGGCCACTGGGCTGATACGATTATTATCCCGGCCCCTTCAAGAAAGAGGCTGCGGGCCAGTTCGGGGAATCTTAAGTCATAGCAGATCATCAGCCCGATCCGGCCCAGACTGGAATCCAGGACAACGGCATTGCTTCCCGGGGTATAATAGTCATGCTCATTGGTGAGGCGAAAGAGGTGGAGCTTTTGATATGCGCCTGATAGCCGCCCATCCCGGTCGATGAAGTAGAGGGTATTGAACACCTGTTCCCCTTCGGCCTGGGGAAGCGTTCCGGCAATTGCCATCTTTCTTTTCCGGCTGAATTCGGACAGGCGGTTCAAGGTTTCCGGGGTCTTCAGGGCGTGGGCCTTTATATTTTCATTGTCAAATCCGCAGGAAAAGAGTTCGGGCAGCACACCCAGGCATGCCCCCTGGTCTGCCAGTTCCCCCAGATAGCGGACAGCAGCTTCGGTATTTGCCTGAATATCCCCGTTGACAATGTCAAACTGGACTGCGCCTGCCCTGAATCTTTGATCCATCTTCCCCCGCTTTGATATCAGCCTCAGCACCATGCCTGCCGCACCCGGTTTCGTTAAAGACAATCACAATACCGGTTCATCTCATTAAAATCAATGCTTACCGCGTTTTGCTCAACGCCACAGCCTGTCTAACCGGTCTGCGCCCGGATGCCGGGCCGGGTTTATCCGTCAGGCAACTCCCGGTCAAATCCGGCCCCGGCCAGATCACTCTCCGGAGCCTGTTTTTATATTAGGAAAACCTTTAAAACGCGCTAATTTTGTAACACAAAAAAACTAACCTGCAAAACAATAATAAGCCAGCCTGGTTTTATACCTTATTATATATAGCAGCAAAAGGTTTCCCCAAAAAGAAGAAATGCGGGCTGAGACCAGAAGATGACCAGCCCGGAACAATAAAACAACCTGTATTAATAATATCCGAGCCACTTTGGCAGGAACAGCACGATCTGCGGACAATAGGTCAGGAAAAACAGGACCCCGATCTGAATGGCCAGAAAAGGCATCACCGATCTGGACACGTAAATGATGTCCCGCTTGGCCAGGGCCCCGGTTATAAACAGGCTCACCCCCATGGGCGGGGTGCAGTAACCAATGGCCAGGTTCACGGTCATGATCAGGCCGAAATGCATGGGATCCACATTAAAGGGGCCGAGCAGGGGTAAAAAGACAGGCCCCAGGATAAGCGTGGCAGATATAATATCCATGAACATTCCGATAATCAGGAGCAGAACATTCATGGCAAGCAGGAAGACAACAGGGGACTGGATACTTGCAATAACCACTTCCGCCACCCGGTTGGGAATGTTTTCAAAGGTAAGATACCGGCCGAAACAGGTGGCTGCCGCCACAATAAGCAGCAGGGTGGCCGAAGTTACGGCCGAAGAGACAGTCACCTCTTTGATGGCATTGAAATCCATGGATTTGTAAATAAAGTATTCAACGAAAAAGGCATAAACGCTGGCCACGACAGCGGCTTCATTGGCCGTAAATATGCCTGAGAAGATACCGCCGAAGATAATGACGATGAGCATCACCGCCCAGAAGCCCTCTTTGAAAATCCTGATGAGCCGGATAAAGTCCGGGGCAGGCAGCTGCCGGATATCTTCCCGGTTTCTGTAAAGGCAAAAAGAATAGATACAGACGCACAGGATGATGAGAAACCCGGGAATGAATCCTGTGATAAAAAGTCCTTCAAGGGATTCGTTACTGATCATGGAGTAAAAGATCATGCTGATACTTGGCGGAATGATGACACCCAGATTGGGAGAGGTGGTCATCAGTCCCAGGGTATAGGATTCATCATAGCCGTTTTTAATCAGGGCAGGTATCATAAACCCGCCCAGAGCCACCACCGTGGCCACGGTGGATCCGGAAATGGCCCCGAACAGACCGCACCCGATAACCCCTGCCATACCCAGTCCGCCGGGCAGCCAGCTGACCAGGGAGTTGGCCAGGTTCATCAGCTTTTCAACAGTCTTCCCCCTGCCCATGATATTGCCGCAGAGGATAAAAAAGAGCACCACCACCAGGGAAAATTTATCCAGGCTCCGGAACAGGGTCTGAACCAGAAGGGCCAGGGGCATATCCAGGATAAAGACAAACCCGATAGTGGCAGTAAAAAAAAGACAGAGAAACACCGGCACGTAGGTGGCCATGCATCCCAGCAGCACGCAAAGAATAATCAGATCACTCATCTCCATAATACCCGCCCCCTATCCTTCGGTCCTGTTATCATGATTTACACCGCCTGTTGCGGGTGGTTCAGCCTGTCCATCCGCCGCGTCTGCCGCATCCGCTGCATCCGCTGGAGCATTTTTTCCGGGTCCGGCCCCGGACCTGAAATCCCGGATCATCACCTGGACTGTCCGGAGAAAAACCATTCCCCCGGTCACCGGCATGACTGCATAGACAATGACCAGGGGAATCTGCATGATTATGGTTTTTTGCTGGGTCAGGTATTGCAGATGGGTCATCTTATACCCGTAATAGACCATGATCCCGCCGAACAGGAGCATCAGGAGATTGGTGTAAAATGTCAGGCCCGACTTCAGCCGGGGAAAGATCTGGACAATGGCATCAATGCGGATCATGGCCCGCTGCCTGACGGCAACACTGGCCCCCACAAAGGTGGAGTAGATAATCACGATTCTCACAAGCTCTTCACTCCAGGCCAGGGTATAGTTAAACCCGTACCTGAGCACTACGTTGGCGAAAAGTGAAATCAGGGCCGCAATCACAATGGAAAACAGGGTCCACTCTTCTATGCGGGTGACCAGTTTATCCAGTTTTCTTAAAGATTTCCCAAGCATCTGCCTTGTGTCCTTCCAAATTCAGTCTATTGTGCAGTTTGAATTCCTACTTCAGGAAATCCTGAACCTCTTTGAAAAAATTATCAGGCCTATACCGGTCTCCTGGATACAGCCTGTTGATCTCCGGAGCGTATTTGTCATAGGTTCCCTGGCTCTGGCCCCTGAGAAGCGCCATTTCATCGTCTGATAATTTATAAAATGCCACACCGCCTGCCTTGGCCTTTTCAATATTCCCGTTTTCCTCTGCCAGGCTTTTCTTGCGGCTCTCGGCGCAGACATCATGGACGCTTGCCACAAAAGCCTCTCGCAAGTCCCGGGGAAGGCTTGCCAGCCAGGCTTTGTTAAATATCCAGATAAAAAGCCCCTGGGCATAGTTGATTTGGGTGAAATAATTGGCCACTTCAAATTTCTTGGTTACATTGCAGACGGTCGGGGTATGGTCCAGCCCTGTGATAACCCCCTGCTTCAGCGCCACAGGCACATCCGGCCAGGGCATGGAAACCGGGTTGAAGCCCCAGTTCCTGTAACTGAGCTGATTCACTGCTGCCTCGGCAATTCTGAATTTTACCTTCTTGGCATCGGCAATGGTTCTCACAGGCACGGTGGTGGCCCAGCCGTAATTTCCGTAACCGGTGATATCCAGGCCGGTGATCCCCTGGTGATCCATGGCATTGAGAAAGTGACTGAAAAGTTTTTCATTTCCGATGAACTTCTCCAGTTTGTCAAATGAGTTGACCAGGAAGGGAAGATTCACAATACCGAACCGGGGCCCCAGGTTGGTGGAGGCAACAGAAGAGACCCCCATCCCCTGCACGGCGCCCATCTGGACCATGTTCAGCACTTCAACTTCACCGCCCAGCATTGAGTAAGGTTTAAAATCCACATAGATCTGTCCATTGGTCCTTTTCCAGACCTCATCCCGGATCTCAAAACCGGCAAGCGTTCCCATCAGACCGGGGGTGGAGACATTGGACACAATACACCTGTACTTTGCCCCCTTGGGATCAAAATCAGGTTTCCACTTGTCAAGTGAGGGTCTTTTCTTTGCAGATACCGGGGAGGTGATAATAAGTGCCGACATCAAAATCATCCCCCATAAAATCGCCTGTTTCCTCATGCCTGTTTCCTTTCGAAAATTGGTTAAAATAGAAGCGAAAGTCTATATTAATAAAGTATAGGCATCAACATAACAGCCTTAACTTCTTAGACATCCAGTCGTTTTAAAGCATATTGGTGTATCAGCAAAATTTTATTCGGTCAAGGGGGAGGAATCTCTGTTTTCCCCAAATCCGCAAAAATATATCGCAATTTTTCGTGATAAAAACAGGCGAAAAACCGGGGATTTCAAAGAGGGAAAAAGCCATGGAACCCCAATATTTTATAAGCCTTATTCAAAATCCAGGCAGGGCCTGTTTAGAATTTGATTTTACAATAATTTCTGAAGACAATTTTTTAAAAAAAATATTTGTCCGGAGGCTGTTTTTCTTTTTTTTGCCGGGTCAGGTGGCCGGCAGAATGGTCAAACCCTGTATTCCTCTTCCAGGTCCAGGGTGAGTTTTTTCTTTTCCTTGATGCTGTCAATGACAAATGAAGACTGGATCTTCTGGATGCCTTCGATCTGGGTCAGCTTTTTGTTCATGAACTCCCCGTAGGTTTTGATGTCTTTGGCAATGACCTTGAGGATAAAATCATTGGCCCCTGCTATCTGATAGCATTCAATCACCTCTTCCAGCTCACTGAACTTCTCTTTTATCCTGGCCAGGGAGGAGAGTTTGCTCAGGCTTAAAGAGATAGAGACCATGGCCATGATGGAAAAACCGATCTTCTCAGGATCCACCACAGCGGTGAAATGGGAGATCACCCCGGCAAGCTCCAGGCGTTTCACCCGTTCCAGGGTTGCCGGTGCTGAAATCCCCACAATTTTCGATAACTTGGAATTGGTGATTTTTCCGTTTTCCTGAAGCGTGTTTAAAATTTTCTTGTCGATTCTGTCCAGGACCATTTCCCCTCCAAAGACGATTTTATTTTATTAGGCATTAATACCAGATTTTGGAAGGATGCAAAATGTTTTTTCGCGTTTCATTTATTTTATATTCTATCCGGCCATTTATACCTTATTATATATGGTCGCTTTTAAAGCGGGCAGGGTTTTGTATTTTTATTGTAAAAAAAAATAAAAAAATTGGCTTTCCCATTTAAAAATTATACCCTGCGTTATTTTGCATGTTGACGGGAGATAATTTTGAAACCAAGCCTTTTGAACAACCCCATATTACAACCTGTTTTCTATATTATCGGCAGAATCGGATTATTCGTCCTGGGGTGGAAAACCCATGGAAAAATACCTGACCTGAAGAAATTCATACTGGTGGCAGCCCCCCATTCAAGTAACTGGGACTTTGTCTTTTTTCTGCTCATCATTTTCAAATTCCGGATTCCGGTCCATTGGATGGCCAAGGAATCCATGTTTATCCCTCCGTTCAAAACCCTGCTTATACGATTGGGCGGTATTCCCATTGACCGGTCCAAAAATAAAAATACCGTACAGGTCATGGCAGAGACCTTTAACAATTCTGACCGTCTCATCGTAACCATAGCCCCCTCAGGCACCCGTCAGAGAGTAAGGGCCTGGAAAAGCGGGTTTTACCATATTGCCCACCAGGCCAATGTCCCCATTGTCTGCGGTTTTGTTGATTATAAACGAAAAACAGGCGGAATCGGTCCCACTCTCCATCCCTCAGGTGACATGGAGGCGGACCTGGACCTTATGCGGGAATTTTATAAAGACAAAGCCGGGCGGTATTAATCCCCCACGGATATTGATCCGGACACTCTTTTTCAAAGGAAAATCATTTCCTGCAAAAGATAGATCCAGGCCTGTAAAGCCAAGCCTTTCCTTGTTTTTTTGATTAAAATGGCGTATGGAATATGTGACGTATTTCCTTTTTTACCCATACTATTGTTTCTGTGCTGACAAGGAGACGCAGATGAGAATCAAGTTTGTTCTGTTAAGCATATTGCTTGCGTATATCACCACCGCCTTCATTACAGGATGCGCCACATCAAACCAGGCGCCGCCGGCTCAGCCCGTAAATCCGTCCTACGGCAATACAGCACAGAATTATCCTGCCCCCCCGTCTCGGCAGGGCAGTATCAACCAGACAGCCAGCCGGTTTGCCACCTCCTATAACCAGGCTGTAATGGACAAGCAGGCCCTGGGTCAGGCAGCTATGTCCAATGACCACCAAAGGTCCCAGGACCTGATCCGGTCCTACAGCAGAAATCTGGAAATCTCCAAAGAGAGTTATCAGACACTGAGGGAAATTGCAGAAAACCAGGGAACCGGTGATATTACGATCTTTTTCCCCCATAACTCAGCGCAGATTGTTGAAAACTCCCTTCAGCACCAGCGGCTGATACGATACCTGGACTCACTTGAGCGCAACAACAGGGAAAGGCAATTGGAGTTTGTCATCACCGGCAGTGCATCGGCTGTCGGGGAGGATAACCATAACCAGGTATTGTCAAAGAAACGTGCCAATGCAGCAGTATCCATCATCGACCAGTATCTGATCAACGTCCCCCACACCTTTCACAAGGTTTACGGCACAGGTGAGGCAAACAGCCCAAAAAAAGAAACCGAAGATATCAACAAGCGCTACCGCTTTGTCCGGATCATGGCCCTGTACAATGATTCCCAAACCAGCGCCATGTCTGCCGCCCCGGCACCACTGATGCCCCCAGGCCCCCCAATGGCAATGAACAGCCGGCCCATGCAGAACGCAGGAACACGCCAGCTCAGCGAGTACATTAACTCCATCGGCATGAAGTTCATACGGGTACCGGCCGGCACCTTCCTGATGGGAAGCCCTGAAACCGAGATCCAGCGGGATGCCAATGAGATTCTCCACGAGGTGACCATTACACAGCCCTATTACCTCCAGGCCACTGAAGTTACCCAGCAGCAGTGGCTGGATGTCATGGGCACCCAGCCCTCTCATTTCAAAAACTGCGGTATGGACTGCCCGGTTGAAAATGTCAGGTACTCCGACGCCATGGAATTTATCAAACGGCTGAATAAACTGGAGCGGACCATCCACTACCGCCTGCCAACAGAGGCGGAATGGGAGTACGCCTGCAGGGCCGGTACACACTCAGCCTTTTTCAACGGTCCCATGGTCACCGGAGAGGATTTCAACCACAATCCATACCTTGACTCAGTGGGCTGGTATTATCACAATGCAAGGCATGCCCCCCACAGGGTTGCCCAGAAAGCCCCCAATGCCTGGGGCTTCTACGATATGCACGGAAATGTATGGGAGTGGTGCAATGACTGGCAGAGCCCCTATCCCTTCCATGCGGAGATTGATCCCAAGGGCGCTGACTTTGCCAAAGCCAAAATCCGCAGAGGCGGGAGCTGGGCCCATTACCCCTCATACAACCGGTCTGCTTACAGGTCCTGGTACGACCCTGAGGATAACAGCCCTGATCTGGGGTTCAGGGTGGCCATTACAAAACTTGAGCAACTACCCCAATCCCCCAAGCCGAAATTTGTGATGGAAAAACCGGCACCCAGACCCTCCCCCAAACCGAAACCAATTATAAAACCGAAACCCAAACTGCCGCCGGAACCCGTTCCCATGCCCGGGCCTGCTGAAATCAACCAGTGCATATTGATCAGGGATATTACCTTTGACCTTGATTCGGCCAGGATAAACACAAGAATGGCCCCCCTGCTGGACAGAGCTGTTGAGCTGCTGAAAAAATACAAGGGGAAGATAGAACTCAACGGCCATACCTGCTCCCTGGGTTCAAAGCCCTACAATATGGGACTGGGACAGAGGCGGGCAGATGCGGTAAAAAATCACCTGATATCAAGGGGCATTAACGCAGACCGGATCTCTACCAGATCCTTTGGCGAAGAGGCTCCGAAATTCACAAACATGACCGGGGTCGGACGCTCACTGAACAGGCGTGTTGAAATTCTTCTCTATGGTCTTGCCGATGAATTGCAGTAAGGGAAAAAAGCTGATCACAAGTCTTGTGATCAGCCTGGCACTGCTGATCCAAAGCCCCCTGCCCTGCATTGCCCGGGAGAGTGAGCTCAGAGTAAAAGAGGCCTTTGCATCATTTGCCCTCAGGTGGGTGGCCCAGGTTCAAGACGCCTACCTGTACAACCGGCAATCCCCCAGATTCGAAAAAACAGCAGGCGGGGTTCTGGCCAGTTACCACCACCTGGACCGGAATTCAATTAAATGGGATGTCAAACCTGCGGATAATTTACCCGGGGTATATACCGGGGTGCTCTATTACAACGAACACCTTGTCCAGTCCCGCGGGCAGAGTGAATCCCTGGCCATGGCAGGACCATATTCAACCGTCTCCATCAGACAGATGGTGGAAATTTTTCTTTATGAAAACGGGACATGGGTAAGGTAAGATGCTGAAGGCCAGCATCATTATCGCCACCTATAACCGTCCCAGGGATCTTGAAGTCACCATTGCCTCGATATTAAGGCAGAGTGTCAAACCCCTGGAAATCATTGTGGTGGACGACGGGGACCTGGGGGATCCGCCACTGAGGACCCCGGCGCTGAGAGCCGGAATAAATTATATTTATATCAAGAAACCGGCAGGACAGCGTGGGTTGACCCGCTCAAGAAACCTGGGTGTAAAAAGAGCCTCCGGGGACATTATCTTCTTTTTTGACGACGATGTTGAGCTGTTTGAGGATTACCTTGAAACATCCCTGGGAATATATGAGGCCTATCCCGAGATATCCGGCACAGGCGGTGGTGAGATTTTTGATAAAAAGAACTCCCTGGCGGCCCGGCTCGCTTTTATCTATGAGGCCGCTTTCTGCATGACAGGATTCAAAGAGGGATATTTCCTTCCCTCCGGCTTTTCAACCAATATGGGCACCCCGGCTTTGAAAACAAAATTTGCCAGGGTGGAATTCTTAGGGGGCGCCTCATTTTCATTCCGCAGGGAGGTTTTCCGGAAACATAAGTTTTCGGAAGCATTTAAAGGGTACGGGCTTGGTGAGGACAAGGATTTTTCGTACCGGGTATCTGTTGACCACGTATTGGTCTTCACCCCTGCGGCAAGGCTCTATCACTATGAATCTCCGGTGATGCGCTATCAGAAATTCCAAAAAGCCAAGGCAACGGTGCTCTCAAAATACGGATTTCTGACACGGTGCAATGTAAAAAACAAGTTCAAGGGGTTCTGGTTCTGCTATGCCATGGCCGGTTACCTGCTCAAAAGGACGATTATCATGGCCGTCTCCTTTGATCCCAGCGAGGTGGAAAGGGTCAGGGGGATATTAGCAGGGTTCAGGGAGATTTTGAGCAAACAAAAGGAATCTGCCGATGACAAAACTTAATCCATGGATCATTCTGTTTGTTTTTATTGGTCTTATCTTTTCCGGAAAGGGGTTTGGAAAAGAGAAGGAAGCCGCCCTGATGCTTCCGGTTCAGAACGGGGTCTGGCGGCAGGTGGATCCGGGCGGATCCGGCGGCACCCTTGAATTCATGATCCATCCCGTATCAGGAACACTGCTGGTCAGTTCCGACATGGGCAGGAGCCTGCTGAAGAGCACGGACGGCGGCCGGAACTACACTGCTGTTTCACCTGACGGTCAGCCCACAATGGGGGCCATCGTTCCCCACCCCTCCAAAGCCGGTGTCTGGTATGCCGGATTTTCAGGAGAAAGGGGCCAGGGGCTGTATAAATCCACGGACGACGGCCTGCAATGGGAATTTGTGCAAAAGAACAGGGAAATTGCCCGTAAAAGCCTGGCCGGGATTATAATCAGTGCACAAGAGGATATCCTTGTATGGCTGATCAAGGAGAAAGGGCCTGTCATCAGCAGGGACGGCGGCAGGCATTTTGAAGGGTTCAGTCACGGCTTGCCCATGGGAAAACTTCCCAAGGTAAAAAAAAATTTATCTGCCCGCTCCCCTTTGATTGCCATCCCTCAGCCCGGAAATCCCTTGATGTTTCTGGCAATGGAATCCGGGTTGTTTCAGCGCAGGTTAACCGATTCCGCCTGGATCAAAACCCCGGGCAGCCCGGAAGCCGCCATCGGGACTCTGGCTTATGATCCGGAGACAAAAAGCCTGTGGGCCGGGACCGGGCGGAATGAAATCCACGTTTTGGACCTCAGGGACGGAAACTGGAGTAAAATCCCCTCACCCGCCGGTGCAGTGACAATTTTAAAGACACATCCGGATAAGCCGGGATGGCTCTGGTGTTTTTCCCACGGCAGAACCGGCCTGTTCAGAACCCGTGACAGGGGAAAGACCTGGGAATGGCTTACCCGCAGGGCCCTGACCGCCAATGAGACATACAAGGGCAATGTTCCCAGGGATTTCAGGCACCGGTATAAATTTGTAAGGGACTACTTTTTCATCCACCCGAAAAACCCTGACCACATCATCCTGGGGGATATGTACCTTAGCCCGGACGGCGGCAGAACCTGGCAGTTTTCAGCCACTGCCCATGACAAGAAAACCAATGCCTGGAAAGGCCGCGGCCTGACCCTGCTGACCTCTTACAGGGCCTTTTGGGACAATATCAACCCGAACCGGGTCTATCTCGGGTTCTCCGATACCGGACTCATGCAGAGCCGGGACAGGGGGAAAAGCGTCCTCTCCTTCTGGAGCAGCAAATACCCGGATCTGTACGCCTTAGCCTATTGGAGCCGTCAGATGCTTGAGACAAGCGGCTCATGCATGGCATTTGCCGCTGATCCGGATTTCCCCTCCACCCAGTTCTACGGCATGTCCGGCAAGGGCGGAAAAAACAACACCAGCGGTATGCTCTTCAAGACCATCACCTCCGGCCGTCAATGGGCTCCTGTGCTGCCTGAAACCAGTGGTCTGCCAAACGGCATTATTAACGACATCCATATCCTGCCGGGAAAAGGGTTTGGGAAACGGGAGCTTTTCGTGGTGGTCAACCATATCAAGCATGACCGGTTTCCCCTGGCCGGCATCTACCATTCATCAGACAACGGAAACACCTTCCGTCTCCTGGCCGATTCCTCAAACTCCGTGTTGAGCTTCCCTTTGATGAACCTGGACTATTGCAGGGACCACCCGGACACCTTTTATGCGGCGGCAAGCAGTGAAGGCGGAAAGCGTCCGGCCAACACCCTCAAAAAAATGGTAAAGGGGCAACTGGACAGGGGCGGTGTTTTCAAGTCCACGGACAAGGGTAAAACCTGGACCAGGGCAGGCGGTTTTGAATTGTCCGGCACGGTTCAGGTTGCAGTCCACCCCCGCACCCCGGACATCGCCTATGCCGCTGTGGTCCAGGGCAAAGCCGCCTCCAAGGCCGAAGCCTTTGTCAAACAGGGAGGAATTTACAAAACCACAGACGGCGGCGGTTCCTGGGACCTGGTCCTGGGTGCGGACCGGATCTTCCCTGCTGCGCGGGAAAATCCCAGGGTGTACCCGACATCTGTGGCGGTGAACCCGGAGTTCCCGGAAATTGTATACGCATCTGTCAACCGGGCCGGAGTTTTCAGAAGCCTTGACAACGGCCGTTCATGGAAGCCTGTGGACTGGGCACACCTTAAAAAGTTTCAGGGATTTTATCACACCCTGACCATCAACCCCCATGATCCTGCAGAGTTTTACCTCTCACTATTTGGTAATTCTTTTCTGGCGTACAGGGATCCTGCGGCAGCCAGGGCCATGGAAAAGAAGCCCCCTGCCCTGGTTTTGAACGGAGACTTTGAAAACATCACCGGTACAGGCAGGCCGGCACATTGGGCATGGAATAATTTATCCCACCCGGGTCCGGACTCTCCGGCTGTTCTGTCCATTCAGAAGGCTCCGGGTAAAAAAGGCCATGCCCTCCGTATAAAAATAAAAGGGTCGGCCTTTCAGCACCCTGGATTCACAGGAAGCAAAAAAGGGCCGATTACCTTTATTTCCACAAGGCTCACTCCCTATGCCATGTCCAGGATCCGGGGCAGGCGGGTAAAGTTAAGCTATGATATCTACAGCAGGCGTTTTAAACGCCACGATACCCCTGTATTGACAATTACCGGAAGCGGGGAATTTCCAAAGCGGCTGATTGCGGAACTCCCGGCCCGGCTTGCCTACAGCAAGTCTTCCGGAGGTCCCGGAACCATAAAAAAAGACCATCCCCTGGCAGAAAAATGGCTCCGGACAGATACAGATTTTTTCGTATCACCCCGGGCAAAATCACTGGACATCACCCTGATGGCAAGCGAAAAAAATCTTGAAACAGATATATTTATCGACAATATAACCTTAAGTATGACCGGAGCAGGCCATGACGGGTAGCAGCCTCCCTCTTGTTTAACCCGGGAAGGCCGTAAAAAGAAACAGATATGACAAACTTCGTAAAACAGAATCTTTATAAACTATGGGAAAAACTTCACCGCCTTGATACTTTGAAAGACGGTCCCGGAGAACAAAACAGGCCAGACCATCGCTACGGGAACCAAATGAAGGGTTATGAGCCGTCAAACTGGCGGGCCCTGAGCAGGGTGGACCAGATCGTATCCTTTTCAGAAGATGATATTTTTATTGATTTCGGATCCGGAAAGGGCCGCATTGTCTACCTGGCAGCCAGATATCCCTTTAAAAAAATTATCGGGGTGGAAATTTCAGAACATTTTCATGAAATCGCAAAGGCCAATATTGCCAACAGCCGGAGCCGGCTCAAATGCAGGGATATTGAGCTCATAAACCAGAATGCGGCAGATTACATGCCTGAAGACCCGTTCTCCATTGCCTATTTTTTCAATCCGTTTGTTAACACTATTTTTGAAAAGGTGATTGAAAACATAAAGCTCTCTTTTCTATCCAATCCGCGGAAACTCTGGATAGTTTACAAAAAACCGATAATGGCGGATTATCTGGATACCTGCGAGTGGTTAACCCATGTGCATACAAACCGGAATACCGCCTTTTACAGATCCGTCCATCCGGACGGATCACTCATCACTTAGGGATCGCGCAAAAATAACTTCACCTAGTCAAACATTGGGTATTTTACAAACAGAATGTGAACTAAATTTTTACGCGATTCCTTAAACAGT
>JAKSAX010000509.1 GCA_022361395.1 Desulfobacterales bacterium
AAGGGTTACCACCCGGGCAGAGGCAAGGGAAGTATGTAAAAGGGCCTGGTCCACCTCCCGCAGTACCGGATACAATTCCAACAGTTTTGCTTTTTGATCTTTATCCATTACTATCCTCAATTTTCAGCAATACCCGTAAATTCTCACAGGTTATCAGGAAACAAACAAAAGCGACATCAAATTCAGGACATCTGGCAGGGCACTATTGCCGATTGCCTATGGCCCAGACGGATTAGACATAACCCGAAGATGACCTTCTCCATATATTCTGGATCAATTGGTGCCTGTGGCAAACCGTGATCTCCAGGCACCGGCAGTGTGAAGGGACATAGCGGCGTAAATGAGTATGCCGTCAGGACAGAAAGGCAGGCTCATTTCCGCTTCCCATAAGCTCAGGACGAGCTGACGGGAATTAGCGGCGTCCCTTTGCGCTGCCGGTGCCGGGTAATGGGTACAAAAAACTATCAATCTATATGCAATGACCCTGGAACACCTGAGCCCCCTCCCGGCGGCTAAATGGTTCTCAGCCCCTCCCTTGACAGGATTTCCCGTGAAATGATAAGTCACAGGCATCATAAAAACCAAAAAAGAGAGTGCAGATGGATACCCCCAAAAACCGCACACCGGACGCTGATGAACAGATTTCGTCCGCACAGGATATGCAGAAGACCAATTTGATTTCCCAGTGGGCCTTTGATACCCGCCCCATACTCGGCCGCTTCCACCTGTGGCTGGAGGATGTCCGTGTCAAGTGGATCAGGGGCCGGGGAGACTCCCGGATGATGGATTCCATTTCATTTACCGATGACAGGACTGAAAAAATGCTGGCCATGACATCGGCGGTAACCGCCCTGGGCACCCGGCTGTTCGGCCGCTACGGGGAAGGCCGGGGCCTGGCCAAAAAGGAGCTCAACCTGGTAAAAAAAGATGCGGATGCCATCTCAGCCTATGCCATGAGCGAAAGCCTCTGGTACCTGACAAGGACACTGCCGGAAAACCATGCCATCATGGTCTGCCTGGGCGAGGGACTGATGCCCAAGGCCGGGGAAACAGCTGAAATGGGGGCCAATCCCCTGCTGGGATTCGGCAGGGTCTATGCCAGGCCCCAGGTGGCAAAATACCTGGAAAGCTGCGTACGTAAGCTGATCAATGATCCGGCTTACCACTGGAATGACTTCAGGCGGGCCATTTTAAAAAAGGATATCACTGTATGGGGCGCTGCCATAGATACCCTGGAAAATACCTCCCGGTTTGCAAAGGGGGAGCCTACGGGGCCCATGAGCATCCTTCACATCTTTGACCAGCCCCTGATCATATCCGATCAGTACGAAGGCTATGTGGGATGCCTGGCACTGCCCAGGGCCGTTGTTGAGGAAGCGGCGTACCGGTCTGTCCTGGTTAATTACTTTACCCCCAGAACCCTGGTCATGGATGCGATAAAAAACACCTATCCGGGCATCCGCCCGGAGCATGTCCACATCTGGACCCTGACCGGTGAGCAGCGCAGGCCCAGGATCGGTAAACTCTGGGACCAGTGGGTGGAGGCCGGGGCCCACCTTGTGGATGAAAACTGGACCCTGCCCACGGGCATTGCCCCGTTCACGGATTCAGGCACCTATGCCCCCACCTTTGCCGTCAACACCTGGACAGATGATGCCGGACAGACCCACCTGCTGGTGGTGGACGGATATGCGGCCTCGGCAGAGGCTATCCAGGCGGCCAGCCTCTCCGGCATCCTGGACCTGGACGTCTCCCTGGCCGTGCTCTCCTCCAGGTTCAAACTCCCTTACCATAAAGATGCGGCCAGCATGAAACTGGATCCCGAAACAGAAGACTTCGGCCGGACCCTTGATGACCTTTTTGGGGAAGAGATTGATGAAGCACTGGTGGAAATCTACCGTGACAGCATCATCCAGGCGAAAAATGCAGGTATTCCCCTGGATTCACGAACCATCGGCGCAGGTGACCTGATTGCCGAAAAACACTGGCAGACCCTGGCCACCTCAGGCTATATGCTGCCGGATCCCTACAGCGGGGCCCCGGGGGTCACCCGGATTTCGGAA
>JAKSAX010000511.1 GCA_022361395.1 Desulfobacterales bacterium
ATAACGCTTATATATAAAGGTGTCAAGCAAATTGCCCAAAGAAATACTCCGGACATTTTTACTCCTCCTTGTAACCATCCTCCTGTTCTCCGCTCCGGTATACGGAGCCGCGATTAAAACCGGTCAAAAACTGATCATCCTTGACCCTGGCCACAGTAAAAAAGAGAGGGGGCTGACCACACCAATGGGCAGCCAGGAGCACCAAATCACAGCAGAACTGGCAGAACTGATAGCAGGCAAACTCAATGATTCATTCAGGGTATTGTCAACCCGCCGACCAGATAAAACCGGCCCACAGTCTTCAATCCCACCCGAAGAAAGGGCAGCCTTTGCCAATAAAAGCAGAGCAGATCTTTTTGTCAGCCTCCATCTTCACCAGAGAAGCCATAAGGAAGCGTATATATTCTTTCACGAATCCCCACCAGCTTCCGCGCAGGAAAACTTGCAGGCCCAAAACCCGGCTACAGCTTCCCTGTCAAAAAAAATGGCAGCTCTGGCAGCCGGTCATTTACAGGAAATGCCTGAGGTCAGAACCCTGGTCCGGCCGGCACCGCTTGTCTCCCTTGAAGACCTTTTGATGCCCGGCATCCTGGTGGAACCATTCTCAATTTCCCTTGTCCCGGCAACAGCTCCGGACAGGGCGGATTTCCTGGCCCAATATGCCGGCGCCATTGCAGGGGCTGTCCGGGAGTATTTTGACAACTTATAATTTTGCCCTGTTGCACCCGCGCCTTTTTTAACTTGCTTTTCCCAACCTGCAATGATATAAGGCCTATTTGTCTTAATGAAGATACGGGGCGTAGCGCAGTCTGGTAGCGCGCCTGCTTTGGGAGCAGGATGTCGGGAGTTCAAATCTCTCCGCCCCGACCATTAAGCCGCAAGGGTTCAGCTTTTTAGCTGGTGCCCTTTTTTATTTTTTACGTATGTTCTTTCGAAGACAACGCTCATTGACTCCATAGCGCACTCATTCCAGAAAGCGTTCAGCGTGCAAAATCAGGCCTCCAGCACAAAGGCTGAAAGCCTGATCTCGTGCAGGGAAACTTGCTTTAGCCGTTAATATTGAGCGTCAAGCTCCGAGCGGACAAGTTTTTCCAGCTCTTCCCTGCCAAAGGTCTCCAGGGGCCTGCCGTTGACAAAAAATGCCGGTGTTTTCCTGGCGTTGAGCATGGCAGCATCTGCGTTATCCTGATTGATACGGGACAGCAGTTCAGTATCGTTCATATCTGTTTTAAGCCGGTCCATATTCAACTCAAGGGTGGCAAGCAGTTTTTCCAGCATTTTCAGCTTTACCGTGTGGTTCGGAGCCCACATATCCATGCCCTTGAACATCAGCTCAAGGGTTTGATCGTATTTCCCCTGTAGACCTGCAGCTTCCAGCATGGACAGTGCTTTCACAACCTCAGGTTTGGTACCTGCGTATCGCAATACCAGACGGATTTTGCCCGGGTTGTCGGCCACCATCTGTTTTGCGATGGGTGTAAAGGTGGCACAGGTACCGCAGGTCGGATTGATGAACTCAACAATGGTCACCCGGACATCCGGGGAACCGTAGATTCTGGAATAAGGCCGGACCAGGATTTCCTGGTTCATTGGGGTCTGTGATTCAGAAAGGCGGGTTTCATTGCTCTTGTATACAAATACACCGGCTGCAAAACTCAATCCCAGGGCAATAATACTGAAAACAAACAATTTGATCTTCATATTTTTCTATCCTTGTATAAATAATAAATTGATCCGGCCTGCGGCGAAACAGGCCGGATACAGGTTACGGTTAATACCGGGTCTATATCGGCTTTTGGTCTTTTCCCGCTGCTTAAAGCAGGGGGAATTCAGATAGAAAATTCCGGTTAACACAGGAAAGACTGATTCAAATTGTAAATAGGGGCCTTTGGACGGAGAGGTGTCTGCCGGGCTGCCCAGCCGGTTAAATTGGGACAGACAGGCGGCCTGTGTACCGGTAACAAGGCATAAACGGATAAAACAAACCCGTTACTGAAGGGGATGCCGGCAGGCTCGGATTTAAAATCATGGGGCCTGGCAAAACAGCAGGGGGCCTTGGCCTGTTGGCAGTTCAACCGGTGGGATATGGCCTCATGTCCGGCGTTGGGCACGGACATAAGCGTATTAAGGTCATGCCCGGCATTCCCGGGCTGATGGGCAATGCTCAAAAGTAA
>JAKSAX010000513.1 GCA_022361395.1 Desulfobacterales bacterium
AGTGCCTTCAGTCCTTTGATCACATTTTCCAGCTTTTGGATATCTGCCTCATTGTCTTCAACTTCCGTCTCCAGGGCTGCCAGGCGGAGCCTGAACTCCCTTTCAACCCTTTCCAGGTCAGGCATGGCCGGCGCCGGGGGGGTACCGGGTTCAGCCTCATCATCCTCTTCATTACCAGGCCCCGGATCTATTTTCTTTTTAATATGTTTCAGGACCTGGTCCATATCCATCTTTGCGGTATCTGCCTTGATGCGGTCTAAAAATTTTTCAGCGCTTTCTGATTCCGGCAGTTTTAAATAAAAGGTTTTAACCGATGAAAAATCCGGCAGGTCATACAGATAGGTGAGCTTTCCCTCTAACCCGTCATACTGGTAGAGTTCCGGCGCCTCAATAATGGCGGCCAGGGTGGTTAGGACGGTCTGTTCACACTGGCGGGTCTCTATTTCCTCCACATCCTTTTCATAGGCCCGGGTCAGCACTGCGATCTCCTCTTCTTTTCTCAGTACGGAGAGTTCACGAATTTTCCGGTCAATGGTTATATCCAGTGTCAGCAGCCTGTCCCCGGGCTTAAGTCCGAATCTGAGAACAGAGGGGCCTTGCCCGCTTTTGACAACATTTTTGAGCGTCATGCCCCCACGGGCGGTTATCTGTGATCCTGAGACAGTCGAGTTGAATGCCAGGAATTCGCCGCCGGTCTGAATGTCGGCGTTAATGACGGCTTTGCCTGCGCGGACAGACCCGCTGCTGAAGACCTCAGGCCGGCATTCGGCCCCGGACCTGCCTATATCCCCGTCCACCTGTATGCCGCCGGTAGTGGTGACGCGCCCCAGAAGCGCTCCCTTGAGGTCCAGGGAATCACAGTTCAGAACAGCCTCTGATGTGATTGTGCCGCTGAGGGTAATTGCCGCAGACGCATACTTGTCTTCCGTGTCGCTGTCGATGTTGCCCCGTATGGTTTTGGCCCCGGCGGCTTTTTCCAGCGGTTCAACCACAAGGGTGGTGCCGTTTTTCAACACCGGGTAACCGTCTGAACGGGCGAAAAAATCAGGCCCCCTCCTGATCACCCCGCTTCCGGCATTCAGGGTAAAGGGGGCCGGTGCCTCAGGCCTGATGGGGTTTCCCAGGACGGATTTTCCCGGTTTGCCCTCACTGCCCGGGATAATCCTGGCAAGGATACCGCCCCTGGTTATGGGAAGGGCTGCTTGTTTTTCTCCTGCCGTGGCCGGCTCTTTTTCTTCGTCAGCCGGTTCCTCTTTTTCCTTGTACTCCTCTTTTTCCGGGGAGTCTCCGGGTTCTGATTCCGGCGGGTCTGATTCCGGAGAGTCCGGGTCAGAGGTTTCTGTATTATCCGGTCTTCCGGCAGAGGAGGCTGTTTCCGCTCCAAAGTAGAACTTCACGCTTTCATGGGTGGTGTCTGTGGGGGGATACCCCTTTGCAACGGTGATCCGGGAGCCCACTGCACCGTCCAGGATAAAGGCCTCCAGCTCATCATCACTCACAATGCCGAACCTTATCCCCACCCGCTGCAGCCAGATGATGAACTCATAGCAGGGGATTTCTGTTTTTGTCTCTTTTATCTTCTTTGCATAGCCCTCAATACCGTCCCCGGAGAGGGTGCTGGAAAAATATTTATCCAGCCTTTTAAAGACCTTTAACTCGGCCTGGGGCGTATATAATGCCTTTTCAAGGTCAAGCCGCCTTTTTTCAAACTGCTTTTGCAGGACAAGAATCTCCTCCACCTCAGTACCGGCCATCCCTGCCGTTTCCCTGAGGATCTCACTGATGAACCTCGGGCTGTCTTTGCCTGACCGTTCTTTTGCCTGGAGTTTCAGGGCCTCAACCACCTGTCCGGCTGTGGCAAGCCCCTTTTTGATAGCAAAGGCGCCGAACCGCTTGTTGATATCGTCCTTCTGCCCCCGGGTTTCCCCCATCTCATTAAATGCATCAGCCAGATGCCTGTTTTTAATCCGGTTCTGGGTCAGCAGGATGGAGAGCCGGTCTGTCTCAGAAATACGACTGTTTTCCACCAGGATTTCACCGATTCTGATATTGATGCTGTTTTTTTCAAAACAGGATTTCTGGTATTCCAGGGCCTGGGTGACATCCTCCCGGGGAACCATGCCGTTGGCAACGGCGATCCGCCCGAACTGCTGGTCCCGGACCTGGAGGCCCATGTGGGTGTTAAATGCCAGGAGATACTCTATTTTTTCGTCAGTGAGAATTTCCTCCTGCCTGAATATATCAATCACGTCAATATGGGGGTTTTCTTCAGATAACTCATCTAATTGCGCAATGATCTCATCCCTTTTACTGGCAAAGATAAACATGGCGTCACAGGCCAGGTTTACAAGGCGGGTATTCAGTTCGGACTGGGTCTGTTTCTTCATCTCCGGATCCCCGGGGCTAAATCATTGAGGCTATACGCTTCCCGTAATCCTGGGCAGCCTCTACCCCCCCTTCCACCCAGCTTGCCTTGAGCATGAGGGGGCCCTGGACCATTTTCATCTTAAAGATATGGGTCATGGTGTCAAATATGCGCACGGCTGCCTCGCCGCTCCACCCGTATGCGCCAAAGGCTCCGCCGGGCTTTCCCGCAAGTTCGGCTCTTTCCGCCATGAACAGCAGCTGTTTCATGGATGTTATCATTTGGGAGTGATAGGTGGGTGATCCGAATGCATAGGCGTCGTAGCCTTTCAGATCTTCTTCACTGCTGACATCGGCGGCCTTTTTAATCACGGGCTCATGTCCGGACTGGCGGACGCCCTCGGCAATAACTTCAGCAATCCCCTTTGTTTCGTTTGCCCTGGATGCATAGACGATCAATACGTTTCCCATTCTCTTTCCCCTGGTTTTCCGGTTTTTGAACTGGCTCTTTTAGAATATTAACCGGGATTGTAACATAAAATTTTGAAATTGATATAGATCAATGATAAACTCTTTTATCTTCATCATACTGGCATCATTGCAGGAGCCGATTCAAAAACAGGTGCTGCCGGGCGTATTCACCATGGAAACGGATTAATACAAGGTGCTTCATGACTGATCCGGAAAAAATTAAAATTCTGCTTGCATATGACGGGTCCTCCCTTGCCCTTGACTCGGTCCGGTATATCGGCGAGGTATTTCCCCGGGACAGGACCGAGGTGGTTATTTTCTACGTTGAGACTAAAATCCCAAGGTCGTTCTGGCGTATGGAAAAGGAGCTGGATTTCAGGTTTCAGACGCCCCAGATCAGGGCTACCATGGCAGGGAGGAAAAAAGCGGTCAACCAGGCCATGGCCGAGGCTGAAAACATCCTGCTGGACGCCGGCCTGCCCTCCGTTGCGGTTCACACCAGGGTCCACATCAAAAATCAGAGCATTGTCCAGGATATAGTGGAGGAATCCCACAGGGGATACGACGCCCTGGTGATCGGAAGACGGGGGCACAGCAGGGTAAAGGACTTTCTTATGGATACCCTGCCCATGAAACTTCTGGGAAAGGTTAAGAATATCCCCCTTATCGTTGTGGGACAACAGGCGGATTTAAAAAATATTCTTGTGGCCTTTGACGGGACCCGGGAGATTATCAAGGCGGTGAAATCCCTAAGCGGGCTGATTAACACCCGGGGCTGCAAACTCCTGCTCTGCCACTCCCAGCACAGGAAAAGCCTGTTTCAAAAGGACGGGGAAGAGGCAACGGAGGGAATGTTCGACCTGCCCATGGACTATTTTCTTGAAGCCGGCTTTTCCAGTGACCAGATCTCCTTTGAAATCGTGGCCGGCGGGAAAAATCCCACCCATTGCATTCTGGACAAGGCAAAATACGGGAATTACGGAACAATAATCATAGGAAGACGGGGGCTTGCCCCGTGGAAACGGCTGGTGTTCAACAGGGTTGGAAACAAGATTTTCCGGAACGCAGACAACCATGTTGTCTGGATCGTTCAATAAGGCGGAACCGGTATGGGATTATTCAGATTAAAGGGGTTTCCGGGAACCGGTAATTTCCGGCACGGCATCCACCCCCCGGATAACAAGCACTTAAGTGACGAATCTCCTGTGGAGGTCATGGAGCCCCCTGAATCCGTGACCCTGCCGCTGCTCCAGCACCTGGGCGTGCCCTGCAAACAGGTGGTGAAACCCGGGCAGGAGGTCCGGTACGGGGAGATGCTGGGCAAGGGGGAGGCCTTTGTCTCGGCATCCCTTCATTCCCCCCTTGCAGGCAAAGTCAAGAGAAATGCCATGGTGACCCTGCCCAACGGCATGCACCTGCCTGCCATAACTGTCCAGGCCAAAGGTGACCAGGTTTCCCCGCAGAAACTATGGGATGAGATCCGGTCAAAGGAATGGCCCAGGGACTGCATCTCCATTTACGACCCCTATACCATTGTCAGCGTTATCCATGACTCCGGTATCGTGGGGCTGGGTGGGGCCGCCTTTCCCACCCACGTCAAGGTGACCCCCAACGACACACGGATGATCGATACCCTCATGGTCAACGGCTGCGAATGCGAACCCTATCTCACCTGCGACTACAGGCTGATGAAAGAGGCGCCCCGGGCCATTGTGGCCGGCGCCCTGCTGACGGGCCGGGCCGTGGCTGCAAAGGAGATTGTCATCTGTGTGGAGGACAATAAGCCTGATGCGGTTAAAAAGCTTAAAGAGGCCACGGCCCAGACCGTTATCAAGATCGCCGTGTTAAAGACCAAGTACCCCCAGGGCAGTGAAAAGCAGCTTATCAAATCCGTGATCGGCCTTGAGATCCCCCTGGGCGGCCTGCCGTCGGATGTGGGGGTTGCCATGAGCAATGTGGGCACCATGGCCACCGTGGCCAGGGGCGTTATAAAGGAATCCCCCCTGACCCACAGGGTGATCAGCGTGTCCGGCAGGGGGATAAGGCAGCCGAAAAACCTCTTTGCGCCCATCGGCATCTCCATGGGCGAGGTCATCCGGCACTGCGGCGGCCTTACAGGGGATGCGGCCCGGGTTATTGCCGGGGGACCCATGATGGGATTTGCCTTTGCGGATTTCAGCACACCGGTTACCAAGGGTACATCCGGGATCACCGTTCTCACCCATGAGGAGATTAAAGAGGGGGAAGAGACCGCGTGCATCAGGTGCGGCCGCTGTGCAGATGCCTGCCCCATGAACCTTGTTCCCACGAGACTTGCCCTTGCCGCCAGGTACAACAACCCGTCCATAGCCGTCCAATACCATATCCATGCCTGTTTTGAATGCGGCTGCTGCAGCTATGTCTGCCCGTCGAAAATCAACCTGGTCCAGCTGATCCGGACAGGTAAAAAACTGGCAATGGCCGGCCGGCAAGGCGGATAGCTGAGGATTGATCTATGCCCGATACCATACAAAAGAGAATTGACGATGCCGCTGCACAGATCCATGTGGCGCCGTCCCCCCATATCCGGGATACCTCTGCCGGTACGCGGAAAATGATGGTTGACGTCCTGGTGGCCCTGGTGCCCCCGGTCCTGGTCTCTGTCTACCTGTTCCGGATTTATGCAGTAACCCAGCTGGCCATCTGCCTTGTCTCCTGCCTGGCCGCGGAGTTCATCTTTGTCCGGATGCGGGGCAGGGCTATGACCCTGAAGGACTGCTCCGCCGGGGTTACCGGCATTATCCTTGCCCTGTCCCTGCCCGGGTCCGCCCCGTGGTTTGTCGGCATTATCGCCTCCTTTGTGGCCATGGGCATCGGAAAGATTATCTTCGGCGGACTGGGCATGAATATCTTCAATCCCGCCATGGTGGGCCGGGCCTTTGTCATGATCGCCTTTGCCGGTCTGATGGGGGCGGGCTCCTATGAAAACATGACCGGCCTTGTGGATGCCGTATCAGGGGCCACCCCCCTGAGTGAGCTGAAGTTCGGCAATGTGTCCACGGATATTTCACGGCTGTTCTGGGGCAATACAAACGGTTCCCTCGGGGAGACCAGCGCGGCAGCCTCTCTTCTGGGAGGCCTGTTCCTGGTGTTCAGGAGAACCGCCTCCTGGCAGATCCCTGCGGGGATATTGCTCACTGTTGCCGTTATTGCGGGGATAACGGATCTTGCCGGGCCCGGCTCCGGCCTGTTTCTGATGCAGCAGCTGTTCGGCGGGGCGCTGATGTTCGGGGCGTTTTTCATCGCCACGGATCCGGTCACCTCCCCGCTTACGGCAAAGGGTAAGTGGATATTCGGTATAGGCACCGGGGCCCTGATCATGGTCATCAGGCTGTTCAGCGGATATCCCGAAGGCCTTATGTTTGCCGTGCTTATGATGAATGCCGTCACCCCCCTGATCAACCGCTGGACCAACCCCGTGCCCATGGGAGAAACCTGATATGGCCTCATTCAGAAACAGCAACCTTGTCCAGGCGTGGCTGGTGCTGGTGCTTGCCACTGTTTTCGGCACTGCCCTTGCCGGTATCCAGGTGAAACTGGGCCCTGTGATCGAGGAAAACAAAACCCGGGAAACCATGGAGAAAATCCCAGGGCTGGTACTTGGAAAGAGGGCCGGCAATGACGGGCTTCTCATCAGCTCCCGGGTCATCGGGGTTGAAAAAAACGGGGTCAGCCGGTTTTACCCGGTGTATGATCTGCGGTTAAAAGACGGCTCCCTGGCAGGCCATGTAGCCAAGGCCGCGGCCCAGGGCTATGCTGATAAGATCGAACTGCTGCTGGGGCTTGATGCCGGGGGAAATAAAATCACGGGCCTTTTTATCCTGGACCAGAAAGAGACGCCCGGGCTGGGCAATAAGATACTTGAACAGCCGTGGCGGGACCAGTTCACGGATAAAGCCGCTGATACTCCCCTTGTGGTGGTGAAAACCGGTGCGGCAAAGGCCAATGAAATCGACGGGATATCAGGGGCCACCATATCCTCCCGGTCCGTTGCCGGCATTGTAAACACCACCATTGCCGACATCAGGGACAAGCTGGCTGCAACAGGTGAAAAAGAGGAGACCGAGTAATGGCTGAGCTTCCAACGGCATCCGAGCGTTTTGTCCAGGGCATACTGCCGGAAAACCCGGTGTACAGGCAGCTTCTCGGGCTCTGCCCGACCCTGGCCGTGACCAACGGCATGAAACCGGCGCTGACCATGGCCTGTTCCGTGGCATTTGTTCTCCTGTGCGCCAATATTGTCATCAGCCTGATCCGGCCACTTTTAAAACCCCATCTGCGCATTGTGGTCTTCACCCTGACCATTGCCACCTTTGTGACCATTGCAGACCGGTTCCTCGCAGCCTATATGTTCCAGATGAGTAAAACCCTGGGGCCCTATATCCCCTTGATCATCGTGAACTGCCTGATCATCTGCCGCTGCGAGGTCTGTGCCTCAAAACAGCCCGTGTTCACGGCAGCCTCGGACGCCCTTGGCCAGGCCATCGGATTCGGCTTGGCCCTGTCCAGCATCGCCGCCGTCAGGGAGATACTGGGTACGGGGATGTTCTTCGGGATCAGGGTGCTGCCGGAAGCCTGGCCCGACTGGGTCATTATGGTGCTGCCCCCG
>JAKSAX010000136.1 GCA_022361395.1 Desulfobacterales bacterium
CAAGGGCATCGGCATCTCCCACAGTGCCGTGCTGAACCTGCTGGAGGCCTTTGACAGCATCAGGGGCCTCGGCGGCAAAGACAGGTGCACCCTCTGGGCAAGCCTGAACTTTGATGTCTCCGTTTACGAAATATGGTCGGCCCTGCTTTCCGGTGCAGCTCTTTATATTCCGGATGAGGAACTCCGCTTTGACCCGGACGGATTCATAAACTGGCTGGCCGGGGAGAAGATCACCAGTGCCTATATCCCGCCGTTCATGATCGCCCCCATGGCAGCCACGGATGCCCCCCTGGTCCTGAAACGGATGCTCACCGGGGTTGATCCCATTCCCGAACCCCTGCTCTGCGAAATCAAGAAAAAGATCCCGGGGCTCAGCCTTATAAACGGATACGGCCCTGCAGAGGCCACGGTTTGCGCCACCCTGTATACCGTGCCTGATATCCCGTCGCGAAAAGGGAAAGCCCCCATAGGAAAGGCAATAAAGAACCTTGACGTTTTCCTGGCGGATGAGGCGGGAAACAGAGTCTCCCCCGGCGAAAAAGGAGAGATTCTTATCTCGGGTATCCAGGTGGCGGACGGCTATGTCAATGCCCCGGAACGGACGGATAAAGCCTTTGTCACCCTGGACGGCAAATGGGTGTATAAAACCGGGGATATGGCCTATGCCCTGGATGACGGCAACCTTGTCTTCACCGGGCGCAAAGACTTCCAGATCAAACACAGGGGCGTCAGGATAGAGCCCGGGGAAATCGAGAGCCACCTCAGGGCCTTCCCCGGCATTACCCAGGCCGCTGTTGTGCTCAAGCCGGGAAAAAACCGGGAGAAAGCCCTTATTGCCTATATCAATGCCCGGATAGACACCGATGACCTGCTGCACTTCCTCCGGGACAGGATCCCCCGGAATCTTCTGCCGGCCGTCATTATCCTTCTTGACGGCCTGCCCCAGACACCCCAGGGAAAAATTGACAGAAAGGCCCTGGCGGCACGGACCGATGAGAAGGGGCCGGAAAGCGCCGGATCGCAGCAGAAACCGGATGCAGGAGCAGACGTGCCCGGGTTGCTGACAGAAATGGAAAAGGGAATTGCAGGCATATGGGAAACCGTTCTCAAATGCGAACCCGTTAAAGGGGGAGACAACTTTCTTCTGCTGGGCGGGGATTCCATTTCAGGGGCAAGGATTACCTCCCGGATAAAAGAGACCTGTTATAAGGATATCCGGATCAACACCCTGTTTGAATATCCCGGATTCAGGCAGTTTTCGGAACAGGTGGCCAAAGCCCCGGACCTGTTGCCCCGGGAAAGCGCCCCGGCAGATTCAGCCCCTAAAAAGATGGGGGAGACAGATCTTCTTCCCCTGTTGCCCGACCAGGAGTTCATCTGGCTGTTTGAGCAGGTGAACGCCGGGACATCCGTCTACCATATCCCTCTTGTCTATGACATCCGGGGCCCTTTAGACATTGAACTGCTCCGGAAGGCAGTCGAAGCGGTACAGGGTGCAAATCCCGCTTTATCAACCCGGTTCTTCCTTGACGGAAACCGTCCCTGCCAGGGACCCGGAACTGCAGATCTTCATTTTGAGGTCCAATCCGGGCAGGACCTGGGGATTCCCTCCCCTGTCGATGATATCGGTGCGGAGATCCGCGCATGGCTGGATACACGCATTGCCCCCCCCTTTGACCTTGAAAACGGCCCGGTGTTCAGGACATCGGTCTTAAGTTTTGACCAGGACCGTCACCTGGTTTGCCTTGTCTTCCACCACCTGGTCTTTGACGGATGGTCGGCCTCAGTCTTTACCCGGTCAGTCAGCAGGGCTTATGGGGCATTGGCGAAAAGGGACACCCTGCCCCGGATTGATAATGCCCCTGCCTACAAAAAATTTATCTCCCGGCGGCTGGCAAGATCCGAACAGGCCTGGCATGCCTCCAGGCCCTTCTACCAGGACTACCTGACCAAGCTGCCGCAATACCGGGATGCGGAAGGCCTGAATTTTGACGCATCGGTGATTCCCGTTGACATCCCTTTGAAAAAAGAGATTTCAGAGCTGGCCGGACAGGTCCAGGCAAGCCCCTTTGCCATCCTTCTGGCCTTTTTCCAGATTCTGATGTTTTCCAGGGATCACAGGACAGATCAGGTCACCGGCATTGCCTATGCCAACCGGGAAGACCTTGCCGCAGAAGAGATGATCGGCTTTTTCATGAATACCCTGGTGGTCCGGAACACCATCCGGTCAGAAATGACGTTCGCAGAGACCTTTGCCCGGGTAAAGCAGACCATGGAAAAGCTTCTGCGGTATGCGGATTCACCCTTCCGGGATGTCAGCCGGCTGTCCGGAGAAACCGGCGGGCAATCGGAACTGTTTACCTCACTTTTCCTGATGCAGACCATGGATTTCCCCTTCCTGGAAATCCCGGGTACCCGGTCCGGCTTCATTGATCATAAGCCCGGGACAACAAACGTGGACCTGACCCTAGAACTTTTTGAAACAGATAAGGGATTTTCAGGCGGGTTCAAATACCGCACCCAGCTGTTCTCCCGTGACACCATGGCCAGCCTGGCGGACAAGTTTACCCGGCTGGTCCGCCACGGTACAGCCGCCCCTGAAGCCGCCCTTGACACCATTGACGGGATGAAGTGTTTTCCCGTCTCCCCCATGCAGCACGGCATGCTCATGGAGACCCTGAGAGCCCCCCAGGGCGCCGGATGCTATGTTGAGCAGATCGTTTTTGAAATGAAGCAGGCCGTTGACATCCAGCGGTTTGCCATGGCCTGGGAAAAGGTCATCCGCCATCATGAGATCCTGCGGCTGGGATTCAACTGGCAGGGGCTTGACCAGCCGGAACAATATATTGACGGACCCGGCTCCTTTAACCTGGAATTCAACGACTGGAGTAATTTAAACGCCTCCGAACAGAACGAGTTCCTGGAAATGTTCCTGAAGGCGGACCGGAGGCTCGGCTTCACACTTCACACCCCGCCGGCCTTCAGGGTGGCCCTGTTTAAAAGGACCGCCAGCCGGTTTACCTGCATATGGAGCTTTCACCACTGCATCGGAGACGGCAGGTCAATGACCTATATTCTCAGGGACCTTTTCCTCTCTTATCAGGACCCTGAGATCCGCCTTAAGCCCACAGGATCGTTCAGGCAGTATATTTCATGGCTGAACCACCATCCCCGCCGCCAGTCAAACGCATTCTGGGAAACCTATCTGCAGGGATTCAAAGCCCCCCTGGTTTTTCCGTTCCGGATCCGTAAAAAAGGCATGGTGCCCAGCCGGCGCCAGCAGCACACCATGCCCCTGACCACCGGCAGTCACAAGGCCTTTCTCTCTTCCATCACCGCCAGGAAAATAAAAAAGTTATGCCGGATAAACGGATTAAGCATGAACTCATTTTTAATGGGGGCATGGGCGATCCTGCTCAGCCATTATACGGGAAAGACAGATATCCTGTTCGGCGCCACGGTCTCTGTCCGCAACTTTAACCGGGGCAAAAAAGCAGATACCGACAAAACAGGGATGTATATCAATACCCTGCCGGTGAGGATCAAGGTGGACCCGGAACAGCACCTGACCGCATTTATATCCGGTATCCGCAGCCAGTGGAAAAAAATCCGGGAACACGACCATATTTCCCTGACGGATATACATGCCCTGAGCCCCATCAAGGGCAGCATTCCCCTGTCGGAGATCTATTTTTCCTATGACTACAAAACCCTTGACCAGTCCGTGGAGCCCTATAAAAAACATATGGCCTGCGCCAATATATCCCTCTTGGAAAGAACCCCTGCAGCGATCTTTCTCACGGTCCAGGGAGAGGATGAACTGGAAGTCTCCATTGAGTACGACCAGCGTAAATTCAATGAAAAAACCACGCGCCAGATCCTGAGCCATTTTGCCAATTTCCTGAAAACCGCAACGGAAACGCCTGACGCCGTCCTGTCAGACCTCCCTGTGCTGACGGATGAAGAGAGAACGGCCATTGACCGGAAACTCCGGACAAGCCGGCGCCACCTGAAACCAAGAAGCTGTATCCACAACCTTCTTGAAATCCAGGCAACCGTTAACAAATCCGTGCCGGCCGTCACAGACGGGCAAAAGTCCCTGACCTACGACCAGTTGAACAGGTTTGCCAATCAGATTGCCCATTTCCTCGGGGCAACAGGGGGCGGCCCGGAAAAGAGGGTTTTGTTCCTCCTTCCCCAGGGTACAGATACCATTTCCGTCTTACTGGGAATTTTAAAATCCGGCGGCTGCTATATCCCGGTTGACGTGTCCTATCCTGGAGCGCGGATCGAGTATATCATTAAAGACGCAGACCCGGATCTGATCATCACGGATTCCGTTCATGCGGATAAAATTCCGGATTCCAGCGTCCGCCTCGTGCTGCTTGACAGAGAGATGCAGCGCATCCTGCAATGCGCGGATACCGATCCGCAGATTCCGTCGGAACCGGAGCACACCGCCTATATCATCTATACCTCGGGCACAACGGGCAACCCCAAGGGCGTGATGATCCAGCATTCGGCCCTGGCCTCATTTACCAGGTCTGCGGCAGAAACCTATGATATCCAGCCAACAGACAGGGTGCTCCAGTTTGCATCCATCAGTTTCGACGCCTCTGCCGAAGAGATTTACCCCACCCTGTTTTCAGGGGCCTGCCTGGTGATAAAGCCCAGGGACCTTGTCCTGACGCCGGAGCAACTGCTTGCCTATTGTGATTCAAACGGCATCACTGTTGCAGACCTGCCCACAGCCTACTGGCATGTGCTGGCCGATCAGATCAACGACCTTACGATTCCGGCCTCCTTAAGGATGATCATCATCGGCGGGGAGGCGGCAAATCCGGATAAGCTGAAAACCTGGCAACAGGCCGTGAATGACAGGATACGCC
>JAKSAX010000166.1 GCA_022361395.1 Desulfobacterales bacterium
CAGGGAATTCACATAGTTGACAATGGGGCCGAGGAGATCGGGTCTCATGCTCTGGGCCACAAAAACCTTCGGCACCATCTGGAACATTGATGTCAGTTTGGCGTAAGTCTCCTGGAGGGGGCCTGTTGCCGTCTCAGGATCTGTTGTCGGGAAAAAATAACTCATGGATGATTCTCCTTTGTGTTTTGGGTCTCTTGCCTGGGGATAGCGGTTTCACCCTTTTGGTTTCTTCAATTTTGCCAGTATATACCCCCGGCAGGGAGTATTCTGTAGCATTGGCTACAATTATAAAAAAATCTGCCGGCAGCGCTTCCGGAGGGCACTTGGGCCCATCAGGCCGTCAAAATGGCCCGGCCTTATTTTCAAAGCAGGCAGGGATTAAGGGATCGCGTAAGAATTCGTTCACATTCTGTTTGCAAAATACCCAGTGTTTTAAGGGGTTTTATAAACAGACCAGGTGAAGTTCTTTTTGCGCGATCCCTAAAGATCACCTGAAGGATTTTTATTCCAAGCCTTATGGACGGCCCTTTTCAAAATACGAAATACCGGATCGTCTCTCTTTTCCGCCAAAAAGGAAAAGTAGAGGCGGCACCGGATCGAACGGGTGTCCCAGGTAAAGATCTCCCCGGAGGAGACGTATTCTTTACATTCTTCAGCCAGGAGAAGCGCAACTCCCAAACCCTGCCTGACAAGGTCCAGTTTGGTGACTTCATCATTTGTGGTGACCGTGTTTAAAAGGGAATATCCCTTGTTTTCAAAAAGGGTTTCGGCAATGGCCTGGAAGGGACAATAGCCGTCTGAACATATCCAGGGCAGTTGGGCCAGTTCCTCCCAGTTGTCCTTTTTCAGACGGTTTTTAAAGGCCCTGGGAACGGCAATACAGAGATCAACAGTGGTGAGGTAAACAGAAGCGATCTCTTTTTCGGGTATCTCACTGAACACATACCCGGCATCAAGCGTCCCAGCCGTCAGGCTTTTAATGATCTTTCCGGTTGAGGAGGGTTCAAATGCAATTTCAATATTCGGGGTCTTTTTGATTTCCGACGCCAGTTGTGCGGCTTTCAGCAAGCCGGGGGGAGCATTGAGCCCTATGGTGAACTTTCCGGATACGCAATCCCTTAATTCGGCAGCCTGGTTCTGAAGACGCCTGGCAGATGCCATAACCCGTTCAGCCTGCTCTAATAGCAATTGTCCCTGGTTTGTCAGGGCCATTCCCCTTGGTTTGCGTTGGAAGAGCCTGATCAGGAACTCATCTTCCAGCGCCTTTATGTGCCCGCTTATGGTCGGCGGGGTGATGTTCAGCCTTTGGGCGGCTCTTGTTATGCTTCCTTCATTTGCAACGGTAACAAAACTCTGTAAATGGTAGAATTCCATAAGGGGTAACATAGCACTCTGACCGGTCCCTGTCTGTTAAAAAATTCCGAACAATGGATTCGGAAAGTATGAATTTTCTTCTTCCGGTTTTATGTCTATTTTAGGCCCGGTGCCAAATTAAAATCGTCCAAAATTTGAATTA
>JAKSAX010000515.1 GCA_022361395.1 Desulfobacterales bacterium
GGTATACCCCTCGATATCCAGAAACAGGACAGTGACCTCCTTTCTCTGCTTCTTCATATTCAGCATTTCCGGATTCCGCCCGGCAATATCCCGGATCGACACCGGCACAAAGGGGGCCATATGGGAGAGGGCCTTGCTGATCTTGATCTTTTCCAGGGTCTCCTGCCACTGTTTTTTAGCGTTTAAAACAATGCCGCTGAGCAGGCGGGCAAGGTCCCTGATGAAAAAAAAATCAGCCCTGTTGTAATTGGCCCCCGGCCGGGTCACCACACTGACCACCCCGAAGACCTCCTCTTTGACCATAATGGGTACGGCATATTCCGGGCCGACCTTCACCTGCGGATGCCCGTGCCTGAAAATGGGGTCGCTCTTGGTGATGACCACTGCTTTTTTGCGGTCAACGGCCCTGTGCACGGCACGGCGGTCCGGTTTGCAGGCCTGGCAACTGTAAGGCCGCTGGTGGAGGACGCACTGGATGGGACGGGTATAGTGCACCGCCTCGGGGTCCAGCAAAAAGATGCACACCTCAACCGCATCTGAAATCACGGCCCGGAGTTCGTCCCGGGCCGCCTCAATGATCTGGCTGAGCTCAGTGGACGGGGCAATTTTAGTGATGAGCCTTTCCTGGAAACGAAACCGCTCCTTATAAAATTTTTCCATCAGCCCGGCCTCCCTTGCAATTTGACGGTTATTCCTTTTCTACTTTACACAAAAGCGCTGTACTTGGCCAGGCACCGATCTCCGGACTGCAGAACTCATCGCCGTCCGGGCAGAGGATATTGGCGTTGGATTCAAAAGCACCGAAAAGATCCGGCAGGGTCCGGCCCTTTTCCGGGAACCACCATCCGTGGTGCAGGTCCACCATCCCGGGATGCATGATATCCGTGAGGTTGACCCGCTGCCGGATCTTTCCCTGGGGAGTTGAGATGACGGCCCAGTCTCCCTGGTTAAGCCCCAGTTTTGCAGCTGTCTCAGGATGGAGGGAGACCAGGGGATCGGGCATCTTCCTGCGGGCTTTCTCAATCTGCCGCTGTTCGGAATGGTACATGGGCATGAACCGGCTGCCGGTGATCAGGATCAGGGGGTATTCCTCTGCCAGATCAGGGCTTCCTTCAGGACTCCATACCGGTTCCCGGTAAACGGGAAGGGGCTCCGCTCCCAGGTCCTTAAAAATGGAAGAGTTGATTTCAACCTTTCCCGAAGGGGTGCCGAACCCGAATTTTTCATACCGGCGGTAGGCCCGTTTACCAAAGAACCCGTATTGGTCCGACAACTCCCTGAACGTCATGCCGGCAGGGCCCAGGCAATGGTCATACACCTCTTCCACGGTTTCCCAGGGCCAGTGCTCTGCCTGGCCCAGCCGCTTCCCAAGCTCCCTGTAAAAATAATAGCTGTTCTTCCGCTCATACAGGGGATCTATCCCCTGGGGGCAGGCCATGCAGAAATCAGGGGTCAGCCACATTTCAGGCTGCTCCACGGTTGAGGCTGCCGGGAACACATAATCGGCAAGAGCTGCCGAAGGCGTCATGTAATATTCCATCACCACATAAAGCTCAAGGGACTTCAGGGCCTCATACACGTGCATGGTGTTGGGCAGGGCCAAAAGCGGGTTGCTGGCAAGTGAGATGGCCGCCTTCACAGGATAGGGACTGCCGGTGCGGGCCGCGTCCATGACCTCCCTGATATGGGCCATGGTTGAAATCCAGGCCGCAGGCGGCCCCACGTATCCTTTGGGCAGCCGTTGATTGGCCGCCAGGTTTTTTTCATAGCCCGGGAATCCGAAAAACGGGTATTTGTCCGCACCCAGCTGCTTGGCTTTCTGCCCTTCGGACAGGGCCCCATGGCATTCGAGATGGGTGGTGTCCAATACCTTTTCCATGCCTTCTGCCATACTGAAGATCTCTCCCCCGGGCACTTCCAGGTTCCCTGTGACGGCACGCAAGATTGCCCGGGCCCGGGCCGCCTGGGTGGAGTTGACGCCCTGCTTGTCGATGCCGTACCCCCATAATATGACGCCGGGCCGGGTGGTGGCGTAAAGCCGGGCAGAGGTTTCAATGAGATCTGCGGGAATATTGGTCAGACCGGCGACCCTTTGGGTGGTGTAGGATGACACCGCGGTTTTCAGCTCATCAAATCCCAGGGTCCAGTTCTCCACAAATTCCCGGTCATATAATCCCTCCTCAATGATCAGCCGTATCCAGCACATCATCAGGGCTACATCGGTTCCCGGCCGGATTTGAAGCCAGTGGTCAGCCATCTGAGCCTCTTTGGTCTGCCTGGGATCAATGACAATCACCTTTGCCCCCCGCTTTTTAGCCTGTACAATCTGGGGATAGCGGCCTGTGGGTTCGGACCTGTGCGGCGATGTCCCCCAGATCACAACACACCGGGTAGACATAATCTCACCCATGGCCATACCGCCATAGGTGGCATATTCCGTTGCATAGCTGGGGCACATGCAGATATTGTTGGCCCCGCTCATGTTCGGGGATCCGAAAAGGTTGTAAAAACGGCGGGCGTCCCAGTGGTAGGTCCGGCCCGTTCCATGGGTGAAGGAAAGGGTCTCGGCCCCGTATTCATCCCTGAGTTGTGACAGCTTTAAGGCCACCTCATCCAGGGCCTGGTCCCAGCTCACCTCCTCCCACCGGCCCATGCCTTTTTCACCCACCCGCTTCAGCGGGGTGTTGAGCCGGTCCGGGTGGTAGACATGGTCGGGCATCAGGCGGCCCCGTTCGCAGATCACGCCCCGGTTGACCGGGTGGTCCGGATCTCCCGTGACCTTGGTGATCCTGCCGTTTTCCATGTGCAATAAGGTGCCGCAGCGCGGGTGGCACAGGCCGCAATAGCTTTTTCGTATCTCTTTCATGATATCCTCCTGGTTGGATTGTATGTGTGACCTTCTTCTATTATTGTTTTTTGGGCGTTAAGATTGTTACTCACAGCGTAATTTTATATCTTCCCATACCCCTGTAGTTAAAAAACTCTTATCCATATCTCCCGCCATACCCGTGAACTTTGGCCAGGGAACGGAAAAAATAAGCCTGTCCGGCTCGCCGCAGCGCCGGCAGGAGGGATCAAAACCGCTCAGAACCGCCTTGGGGGAATCTGCATACAGTTCCCGGAGGGGAAAGACCACCAGGGTGTCGCATCCGGAGCCAAAAGGGGCGATTACCCCTTCTTCCTCCCGGGTATTAAAATTTGCCAGGGCGTGGAGACCGGCGATGGTATCTGCATTCCCGAAAAAGGAGACCACCTGGGGGACATCATCCCGGTCCAGCAGGTCCCACCGTTTGAACACGATAAACCTGCCCGGTGCCTTTAACGGCGGATATTTTTTATACCATGCCCTGACATCGGCCCTGCTTTTTTTATACCGTTCAATATCGGCCAGGACATGTGCCACATCACCGATGGGAGTGTCGGAATCAAAGCCCAGGTTTAATTTTGCTCCCGCACATCCCAGGTTGTTTGCATAGAACGCCTTTGCAGTTCCCCTGCGGACCTCTGCAAGCTGCCTGAAAATACAGGCATACCCCTTTTCATCGGGCACAGGCCTCGGGGAAAAATCCAGGCCATGGGTTTCATCGGCGTAATAACAGGCAATGGGCAGTTCTTTGCCCGGAAAATACCTTTTCCATTTTTTGGTAAAATTCTTTTTAAAATTCATATCCATGGCAGACTCCCGGTGAATTTGGCTTTTGTTCGGCAAGGGGCCTTTTTACAGCCATAGAAGAGCAATCCCCGTGCCAGACACGAACCACCTGAATTTAAAGGTATTTTTAGAGAATCGTCTTTTTTCTTCCGGAAAAGGCAGACTTTTTCTTGCATATACGGAAGAAAATCAATATTCTTCCGAATAAGACAGAACATCTTTTGCCCACAGGAACCTATCCATAATGATTGATGAAAAAATATTTTTCCGGGAGGTCACCCAGAGGATCTGCGGCAGCCTGGAAATTGAAAAGGCCCTGTTCCGGTGTTTTGACTACATGCGCAGGTTCATGCCGGTGGACAGGGGCACACTGGGGATTTTTGACGAGCACCTCGGTGCCCTGCGCGTCATCGCCAGGGCTGACGAAGACGGGGGAAACCTGTCAAACATAATTGTCCCCCTGTCCAAGGCAGCCCGGGCCGAAGAGAGGCGTGTGTCCTCGCAAATGGAGGTCATGATCTTCAACGACCCCGCACAAAGCCGGGTGGGAAAGGAGTGGGTTGAGTTTTTCGATTCCGGGGATTCTGCATTTCTTGTGATGAAGCTGATCCTTGATAAGGGCCACGTGGGCACGTTGAGCATGGAGGCCATCGGGGGAAAGACCTTCCTGCCTGAACATGCCCGGCTGGTCTCCATGGTCCGCAAGCCAATCGCCATTGCCATGGCCAATGCCCTTCAGCACCAGAAGGTACAGGAGCTGTCCCGGCAGCTGTCAAAGGAAAATACCGCCCTGTACCGGCAGTTGATGACACTGCCTGAAGATGAGATTGTGGGCATGAACTCCGGGCTGAAACAGGTATTTGACATGGTGGGCAATGTCTCCTCAGTGGACAGTCCGGTTCTTCTTCTGGGGGAAACCGGTGTGGGAAAAGATGTGGTGGCCAATGCCGTCCACATGATGTCCCGGAGAAAGGAGGCGCCTTTCATCAAAATCAACTGCGGGGCCATCCCGGAAAATCTCATGGACAGTGAATTGTTCGGACATGAGAGAGGCGCGTTTACCGGGGCCCATGCCCGGAGAAGGGGATGCTTTGAACGGGCCCACCACGGCACCCTTTTCCTGGATGAAATCGGGGAACTGCCGCCGGAGGCCCAGGTAAGGATGCTCAGGGTGCTTCAGCACAAGGAAATAGAACGGGTGGGAGGAAAGGAGCTGATCAGGGTTGATGTGAGAATTCTTGCCGCAACAAACAGGAATCTGAAAAAAATGGTCAGGGATGGCCTGTTCCGGGAGGATCTCTGGTTCAGGCTCAATGTGTTTCCCATAAAGATACCGCCTTTGAGGGAGAGAAAAGAAGATATACCCGGGCTGATCCACCAGTTTATCAGGGCCAAGTCAAAAGACCTTAAGATATACCCGGTTCCTGATATATCAAAAGGGGCCGTGGAAAAACTGATGACCTATGCATGGCCGGGCAACGTAAGGGAACTGGAGAACGTGATCGAAAGAAGCCTGATCCTTAACAGGGACGGCATGCTGACTTTCGATGATCCCCTCTCCTCCCCTTTGAAAGAGGGGGTTTCGCCGGAGCAAAAAAACAAGGAACCGCTTCTCACCCTGGACGAACTGGCCTGCCGGCACATAAAGAAAGCCCTTGACCGGACCAACGGGCGCGTGGAAGGGCCTAAAGGCGCGGCAAGGATATTGGGGATCAACCCCAGTACCCTCAGGAACCGGATGGTCAAACTGGGGATACCCTTTGGTCTTAAAACCAAAACGGCAAAATAAAAAACAAGGCCAGACCTGCAGGCCGTCACCCCGGATCATGATTCCTCCCCTTGACAGGTACTGGTTTTGAATGTAACAACTCTGGATCATAACACTTGCTTTACCAAGGAGAATACGCATTATGGGCAAAAAGAACACCTCTGATTCCGAACTTTTAGACCTGATAGCCCGGCTATGCCATTCCATTGCATTTGACGCACCGGCAAAAAACGACAAAAAGACAAGAGAGGCTGCCATTGACAGCCTTTTTGCCCTGACCGACCAGGGGAATTCCTCGGAGAGAATTGCCAGCCTGGCTGAATCCTTCGGTTTGATGCTGGTCAAACTGGAAACCCGGGATGTGAGGCAGGAAGAGCTGATCTCCACCCTGAAAGAACAGAACCAGGAGCTTGAGGCTGCCCGGATAAGACTGGGGGAACAGAATCAATCCCTGAAAGATTCCCTGAGGGAAAAATACCAGCCTGCCAAGTTTGTGGGGCAGTGCGACCAGATGCTCAAGGTAAAGGAGCTGGCGCTGAACATTGCCCTGCGCCCCATCAACACGCTTATCCTGGGAGCCAGCGGCACGGGTAAGGAAGTTTTTGCCAAAATGATCCACTTTAACTCCCCCAGGGCGGAAAAACCCTTTGTGGCCATCAATTGCACAGCCATCCCCGATGCCCTGTTTGAAAGCGAGATGTTCGGGATCAACAAAGGGGTGGCCACGGGAGTGGCCCAGCGGAAAGGCATATTTGAACAGGCCCATACCGGTACGGTATTCCTGGACGAGATCGGTGACATGAGCCTGCCCAACCAGGCCAAGCTGCTCAGGGTGCTTGAAGAACAGGAAGTCATGCCGGTGGGCGGGTCAAAGCCCGTAAAGATTGATGTAAAGGTCATCTCCGCCACCAATGCCAAGTTGAAAAAGGCAGTTGAAAAAGGTAAATTCCGGGAGGATCTTTACTACCGGCTGAACGTTGTGGAAATGACCCTTCCCCTGCTCAGGGAAAGGGGAGACGATATTCTCATCCTTGCGGAAAAACTTCTGGCCAGAAATTGTATAGACCTCGGACGGCCGCCCCTGTCACTGTCAGCCGAGGCAAGACAAAGCCTGCTGACCTATGAATGGCCCGGCAATGTCCGGGAACTGAACAACGAGATGGAGCGGGCCGCAGCCCTGACCCTGTCCGACCAGGTAGGGCGCGAAGATCTGTCCGCCAAACTGAACGCCCTGTCCCAAACGCCTGAAGCACGCCAGGGGGATGAAGCACCTGAAAAGGCCCCGGAACCGTCAAAACCCCGCCTGTTTGAAGACCCGAAAAACCTGAACCTGGAAAGACTCAAGCACCAGGCGGTTTTAAAAGCCCTGGATGCCACTGCAGGAAACAAGACAAAGGCTGCCGGGCTCCTGGGCATTACCCGGGAGGGCCTGCGCAAACACCTGCTGAAGATGAAAAAATAAGGGTTCCGGCAAAAATCAATCCATAACCTTCCGGATTGTTTCAGCCAGGTCCTTCATCACCAGGGGCTTCATCAACAGTCCTCTCACACCGATTTCCAGTGCTTTTTCCTCCGTCACGATCTGGCTGAACCCGGTACAGAGAAGCACCGGGATATCCGGACGGATCTCCATCATTTTAACGGCCAGCCGGTCCCCCCGCATATGGGGCATGGCCACATCCGAAATCACAAGATCGTACCGTGAAGGAGAGGCCCGGAACGCTTCAAGGGCTTCCAGGCTGCTTGTCCTGGTACTTACCGTGTACCCGAGCCGTTTCAGCACCTGTTTTTCCATATCCAGAATGGTTTTCTCATCATCCACCAGCAGAATGTGCTCATCCCCTCCTTTTACAGGCAGCACCGGTTTGACCATCCCGTCCTCACATATTTTTTTCTCTGCGGGAAAGTAAATGGTAAACCTCGTACCCTGCCCCGGAGTGCTCTCTACCTTTATCCCTCCGCCCATACCGGTTACAATGCCATGGACAACGGAAAGCCCCATCCCGGTTCCCTTTCCCTTTTCCTTGGTTGTGAAAAAGGGATCAAATATTTTGTCAATGAGGTCATCGGTCATGCCCACGCCGGTATCCCCCACTGTCAGGCATACATAGGATCCGGGCATCATTTCCCAAAGCAGGTCTTCCTTGTCCCTGATATCAGCTTCCGACAGCGCAACAGAGAGTATGCCGCCGGTCTCTTCCATGGCATGGTATGCATTGGTTGCAAGGTTCATGACGATCTGATGGATCTGTGTGGGATCGGCTGTGATCGGCGCACATTCGTTCCTGACATGCTGTTTGATCTCAATGGTTGTGGGTATGGTGGACCGGATCAGCTTGAGTGCCTCCTTGATGATATGCTGAATTTTCATCAGCTTCATCTCAGTGGATTCCTGGCGTGAAAAGGTCAGAATCTGATTGACCAGTTCCTTGGCCCGCATGGCGCCGGTATAAATCTCATTGATGCTCTCCCTTGCCGGATCGTCTTCCCCCACGTCTGTCAGCAGGATTTCCGCATGGCCTGAGATTGGAAAGAGAATATTGTTGAAATCGTGGGCAATGCCACCGGCAAGGGTACCGATGGTTTCCATTTTCTGGGTCTGCTGAAGACGCCTCTCCAGGTTCTGCTTCTCCATGGTTGAACGGTACAGGGCAGTGACATCCACCACAGAGACCAGGATTTTGGACAGGCCGTTTTTCTTCCTGTTGATCACCGCCTTTCTGAGGATGACATTCCTGGTATTGCCCTTGAAATCAAGATTTCTGGCCTCACCCTCGTACCAGTCCTCCCCCCGGGTAAAACAGACGATCTGGTCAATTATATGCCTGATATCACCGGGTTTGATCAGCTTTGCAAACCCGGATGTAAAGTCAGCGGAGGACCCGGCCCTGTACATGGTCACGGCAGCCTGGTTTCCCTGGACAATATCCACCCGGCTGATCAGGGAATCCACCTCACCCGGATTTACCGTAAGATAATCTTCAAGGTTTGTTATTCCCTTTTTAACCAGTGTGTCCACGTAATTGCCGACCCGTGAGAAATCCTGGATGTACAATGGGATGGGGGAGTATTCAAACAACCCTTTATGGTACTCCTCGCTCTCTTTTAATTCCGATGCAGCCAATCTCTGAAGGGTGACGTCCCTGATACTCCAGACCCGGCCGATAATCCGCTCTCCCATTTCATGGGGCTTGGAGTACCGTTCCAGAATCCTGCCGTCATTCAGCTCAATGATGTCAAATGAGGAGGCATCTATATTGTCATACAGTCCCTTTACCCTTTTTAAAAAGATATCAGGGGATTTTAAGTTTCTCATGACATAGGCCGTGGCCTCGTTGTCATCCCCCTTATCGGCTATGGCTGCCGGAATTCCCCAGATATCCAGGAACTGTTTATTATACCCCATCCACCGGCGGTTATTATCGACGATAAGAACACCGTCGGCCGTGGATTCCAGTGCTGCCTCCAGCATGGATTTAGAATGATTTGCCGCCTCCTCGGCTGACTTCAGGGTGGAGATATCGGTCAAAGAGACAAGCACCCGCTGGGTGCCGTTCACCCGGAGAAGACAGGTACTGATGAGAAGATCCAGAACCACTTCATCCCCGTTTTTTATGAATGTCATCTGGCCGGGTTCCTCATCATGGGCCTTTCCGGTGTCAAAGGTATTCTTTATCCTTAACATAACCGGGCACTGGGCACATTCAGGGTTTTTCCCGCACCCGTATCCGTGGGACCCGTTGCAGCACTGCAGCACATCTCCGCAATAGGCTCCTGCCAGTTCCGCCCTTGGCTTTCCGGAAAAAATAATGCCCTTGTGATTGATATTGATCACATTTCCGGTCTCATCAACCAGCAGAAGGATATTGGGAACATTGTTAAAAATCGCGTCCAGATTGGCGGAATGATTCTGAATCTCTTCCCTTGCCTGTTTCTGATCCGAGATGTCACGTATGGTTCCCACAACCTTGAGTGCGCGGCCCTCATCCTGCCGGAAAAGAACCGAACGGGTATCATTCACCCAGATATATCCCCTTGTTTTGTGATTTATGCGGTACTCCAGGCGGGGAAACCGGTTTGCCCCGGTCTTGCCGGCCAATACGATTTTCATCTGCCTGCTGAAATGATCCCAGTCGTCCGGATGGATCAGGGAAAGCATGAAATCAGCCCCCAGCTCATAAATCTCTTCAGGGGTGTACCCGCAGGTATCAAAACTTGAGGGGGTGATATAGTCAAACCGCTTTGATGCGACATCCACCTGGTAAACCGTATCCCGGGAGCTGTTGAGTATGGAACGGAATTTTTTGTCGCTTTTTCTCAGGGCGGCGGTTTTCTGGGCAATAACGGCATTCTGGTCGGTCTGGTGGTCACTCAGCTGTTTTGAAAGCCGGTTGAAATTCCGGGAGAGTTCCTTGATTTCCCTGCCCGATGCCAGGGGAATCGGTTTACCCAGGAGATCGGCGTCATTGCTTATATCACGGACCTTCTTTGACAGCCTTTTCACCGGCAGCACAATGATCCGGTTGGTGAGAAACCATTGAAGGGCAAAGGAAAAAATCAATATCCCCAAAAGCCCCAGCCCCAGTTTCCCGGTCATTTCATATACATTTTCATAGGCCGCACTCAGGGGAATCCGGAGCGAGAAAACAGAGGGGATGGTTCCCTGCACCTTGTTAAATCCCCGCTCGGTCCCGTATCTGTCCACCAGTTCTTTCGGGGCCCTGTCCGGTGTGCTGTGGCAGCGCATACAGGATTCATTCAACCGTTTCTTATTGGGAACCATCAGTACATAATAGGGCCGGCCGTCAATATCAACGGTGCCTGACCACTCTTCAAGCCGGTTTTCCCTGTTGCTCCTTTCAAGAAACGCCCTTTCATAGCCATTGGCCTCATTGGCAGGGACTCTGGCGTTAACAGCCGCGTTTTTGTAGTTGAACGCGGTAAATCCGTTTTTCTTTACATAATCGGTTATTTTCCGGTTTGCATAGCCCCCGTACATCCAGGGGAGTTCAAAATAATCCCCGGTCAGCCCATGGGTTTTGATAAAATCAAACAGGGGGGGTGCCAGGTCTTTGGTATAAAAGGCTGTGGTGGCATGCCTGTTGTTCAGGATAATCCGGGCCTCGTTTTCCGCCTGGGCCAGGGCCTGCCTGATCATATGATTGCGGACGATAAATATGCCCGGAACTGCTGTGGCAGCAAAAATAAAAACCAATAGAACCGTCAGCCTGACGTTCAGGCTGTAAGATGAAAATTTCATTTAAAAACCCTAACTTATATTAACAGGGCACATTACCCTGCCTTGTTCCCGGTCAACAGCTGACGGCTGATATCATTTTAACAATTCCGCCAGCCATCTGATTTTTTCCGGCGTAGTATAGGGAAGTATATCCGGACTGGCAAGCAGACAAAAAAACTGATAGGTATTTTCAGCGGCCATGCCGGAAACAGACAACACTGATACCAAAGGAATCCGCCATGAAACCGAACCGGTTTTTATTGTTTGCACCTGCCCTTGCCCTGCTGTTTATCCTGTCCTGTGCATCCAAGGACAAGGAGAGTTTTTCAGAGGCTGCCTGGAGGGAAGCGGTTGCATCCACCCGGCCCGGGGATCTTTACGCCCCGCATAAAAAAGATGGGATTTTCTTTACCCCCTGGATGAAAATGAAGGATAAAAGTGTTCTGGACGTGCTTGAATGGAAACTTTTTTCCCGGCCCGGCTATACCCCGGAAGAGAGGGGGTTCCTGCCTGAGGTCATTCCGGACACTGCACAGCGGCTGGCCCGGACCCGGGGGGATTTCATACTGTGGATCGGCCACAACAGCTTTCTGGTAAGAGTGGGCGGTCAATACTGGCTCACCGACCCCATATTTTCCAAACGGGCGCTCCTGCCGGCGCGGGTCACACCGCCGGCAATAACCGCAGCAGAACTCGCAACCATTGTCAAGGCACCCAATATTCTTATCTCCCACAACCACTACGATCACCTGGACCGGTCATCCATGGAAGAGCTGCCTGAAACATCCCGGGTATTTGTCCCCCTGGGGCTGAAGGACTATGTCCGGAAAATGAACAAGCCCCTGATAGAGGAGATGGACTGGTGGGAAGAGGCTGATCTTGGAAAAGGAGTCCGCCTGGTCTGCCTGCCCACCCAGCACTGGTCCATGCGGATGAACCAGGCCAGGAATAAAAGCCTGTGGGCGGCCTGGCTGCTGATCACCCCGGAACACACCCTTTACTTCGGCGGAGACTCCGGCTATTTCAAAGGCTTTGCCGAAGTCGGGAAAAAATATCCGGGCATAGACTATGCGTTCATGGCCACAACAGCCTATCATCCCAGGTGGTTCATGCATCACCAGCACATGAACATACCCGAGGCGGTTCAGGGATTTAAGGAGCTGGGGGCCGGGTATTTCATCCCCACCCAATGGGGGACCTTTCCCCTGGGCAGTGAACCGGCCGGATTCCCGGGCCTGGATCTCCAGCGTTATATCCGGTCCCGAAACCTGGATTCATCCAGGTATAAAATCATGGATATCGGTGAAATTCTGGAAATCCCTCCGGCAGCCTAGCCCAAACAATTCTCTTCGTTAACCGCCCCTGCCTTTTGCCTGATCATAAAGGCGCTGAATCCGAGCAACACAGACAGCACCACCAGGGCCGGGGTAAAATTATGAAACCGGTCATAGACAAACCCGGCCAGGATGGGTGCCAAAGAGGCCGGGATGTTTGCGGTGAACAGCCAGCCGTAAATCTGGCCGATATTTTCCGTGCCCCAGCTTCTTGACGCCGAGGACACGTAAAGGACCAGCACCCCGCCGTAGTTAAAGCCCGTTACAAGGGAGAGGACGATGAACCCCGTGCCTGTTTCCACCAAAAACGGCGCCAGGGCAAGGACAACAGCCTGGAAAAAAAGATTGGCCTGGATGGCTGTGGCCGATGCTGTCCGGTCAAATACAGCCCCCCAGATCACCCGGCCGGCGGCATTGGCCAGGGCAAACAGGGAGACAGCCGTAATTCCCAGCCCCACGGCATTTCCGCCTCCGGGATAAAGCTCCTTAAGATTGGCATTAACCGCAAATCCCGCTGCCAGCCCCATGAACATGGCAAAATAAAGAATACGGAAATTAATATGGGTCAGCACCTGTTTCGGCGCCAGGGTTTTGGCCGGGCCGGCGGCAGCCCCGGTATCCGGAAACCGCATCACAGAGCCGGCAAGAACCACGGTGAACAGAAACAGGATACCGAAAATAAAAAAGGTATTAAAGGGGGTAACCCCCATGCTGTTGATCAGATAGCCGCCCACCTGGCTGACCATGGCTGCGCCGCCGCCGAAACCTGCCACGGCAATACCGGTGACCAGGCCCTTGGATTTGGGAAACCACCGGATACAGACGGCAATGGGAACGATATAGGCCATGCCCGCACCAACACCGGCCAGGAGTCCGATCCCCAGGATGGTAAACAAAAAGGAGGAAGATCCCAGACCCGCCAGGAGCCACCCGCCGCCGAACAGCACCCCGCCGGCCACGGCTGACCGCCTGGGCCCGGTTCTGGGCAGATAATTACCTGCAATCATCATGGTCAGGGGAAAGGCAAAGTAAAACAGGGTAAACGGGATCTGAACCGGCCCCTGGGCAAGGCCTGTCAGGGTTTTCAGGGGTTGGACATAGACACTCCAGGAATAGGTCGCACCAAGACATACCTGCATGAGCACAGCACAGACAAGGATAAGATACCGCATGAATTTTCCTTTCTTAACCCGGTACAACCTCGGCTGTCTCTTACTAATCTAAAGCTGAATTGTCAATATCACTTTAGGCCGCCTGAATAATTGTCTTTTGGCCTGGTTTCACCGCTTCATCAGTATCCGGTCATTTCAACGTAGCCGAGACCGCTCCCCCCGGGGAACGCAACCCTGATAGCCCCTTCGTAATAGGGAAACATGCGGGTGTGCTCCTGGCCGTCCGTTACCGGGGTGACATCCAGGGAAAGGCGCGGCTCATTGAGCCGGATTGTCCAGCCGGCAGGGTAGGTCCTCCCGGTCTCAGGGCTTTTCCAGTACTGCTCAGGCCTGATTGAAAACTGGGATTCCCTTAAAATGGCAAACCTGCCGCCGGCAAAGGAGACGGAACCGAAACCATACCCGTTGGGCAGTCCCTCGCTGTTCCGCACCTGACAGACCATGATGTCTGTTCCGGATAAAGGCCCCTCATGGATATGGATGGCAAACCAGTCCCAGCCGGTGACGTCAGCGCCCAGGGCGGAGGTGCTCCACTCATGGTCAAACCATGAACGGCCGGAAACGGCGTATGTCTCCGTGCCAACGGTGATGAAACCTTTTGTGACCATGCCGGGAAAGGAATAATAATAGGAGGCATTTCCGGGCCCTTTTCTGCTCAATCCCCGGTCTCCCTGGAAAATAGGGGTTTTTTCGGCAATAAGGCTCAAGTCAACGGCGATATTACTGCCGGTGCCATGGCTGCCCTTTTCCTTTTCAGCCTGCCCTCCCCTTTCCCTGGCAGTTAACCGGACCGTCCTCTTGCCGGTCTCTGATGAGGCTGAAGCATTCCAGTCGTCAATCCAGACATGGAAGGCGGTCGCACCGGCAAGCCCCGCGCTTCCCCGGTTCATCCGCTGGGCTGAATGGAACCGCCGGTTCCGGGTATCGGTGATTGCAAAATGGGCAAAATAAAGCTGGCTGGTCCGCCAGGCAGAGGTGCCGGACGGAGTTTCACAGGCCAGGGCCTGCCTGAAAAAGGTAAGCTGATATCCGAAATGCCGGCCCTCAGCGGTCTTAAGGTTACCGGTATAGTACCACCATTCTGTTTTAAAAGTGTCATGGGGCCCGTGATCTTCGGGGAATTTAATGATGCCGGGAACTTTGGCCCGGTCAAAGCAGGCATCCTCCCCGTCTGAGGACAGGGCCCTGACAATATCCACCGTGCCGGGATCCTGGGGAGAAGAGCAGCCCGCTGTTACCAGGATACACACCAGAACTGCCGCCATCAGGTATCTTATCATCACATGCCCTCCCCTACTCGGTCCTCAATGCATCGGCCACCTTGATGCGCCCGGCCCTGAAGGCCGGGACAATGCCTGCGGCAACGGCTGCAAGTGCTGAAAATGCCAGGGCCTGAACCAGTGTGACACCTGACATCTGCATCTCGTAGGTCCATCCGAATGCCCTGAAATTGACAACATGAACCAACACCCAGGATAGAAACCACCCCAGGGGCAGGGCCAGCAGCCCTGCCAGGAATCCCGAGAGGCCGCACTCCCAGAGGATAAGCGCCCTTATCTGGGCAGGCACTGCCCCGCAGGCCCTGAGGATGCCGAGCTCCCCGGATCTTTCCAGTATCAATGCCATGACCGAATTCAGAATGCCTGTCAGCGCAACAACGGCAGTGAGAACCTGAAGTGCCGAAGTGATCAGGAACGTCTTGTCAAACACTGCCAGTATCCGCTGTTTAATGGTCAGGCCGGACCGGATCCGCACCATGCCGTCATCCGGCACCAGACCCTTTATCCGGGCCATGACAGCCGAGATTGCCCCGCTTTTATCCTCACCGTTTTCCGGATGGACAAAAATCTGCATGGCGGTAATATCATCGTGGCCCCAATAGGTTTTCATGGTCCTGCGGCTGACAACCACCCTTCCGCCGCCCATGAGAAAATCCCTGAAAATACCCGCCACCCTGAATGATACCGGCCCTTTCAGGGTGTCCATGACAACCCGGGTGATTCCGGCCCCGGTCTCCGGAAATACCCCGTGCTGCCTGGCAAAAATCTCCGAAACAAATATCCACCCCTGGTCCAGCAGCCCGTTCATTGCGGCATCAAGCCTGCCCGGGGCAGTTGACGCAGCCGGAACGGTCCATGTCCATTGTTTTTCCGACAGGTCCTTAAGGTAGGAAAAGATGTGGACCTCTCCGGCCTTTGAAGAGAATACCTTATGGATATTATAGGCTGAGATATCTTTAACCCGGGGAAATGATCCGATCTCTGCCATCAGCCCCTTATCCAGGGAAGGGTTCAGTTCATCCGGGGAGGAGAGATGGATGTCGCCGCCCATATGCCTGCCCACCCATTCAACGATGGATAACCTGAAACTCCGGGTCATCGTATCGATACCGATGTAAACGGAGATCACCACCATAAGAGAGGCAATCAGCACCGACGTCCGGCTCAGGGAGCGCCTCAGGTTCCTCAGGGCCATGAGCCCAGTCATCCACGGCAGACAGCCGTCCATGATCCGGGTCAGGACTGAAATCAGGGCAGGCGCCAGAAAGGACCCGCCGGTAAAAACCAGAAATACACCGGAGAAAACAAGGGTCAGGCCGGACTCCGGCCGATAAAAAATAACCAGCGCCCCCCCTGCAGCCATAATACCGCAGATTGTCAGTCCGGGAAGGTACCGGACAAGACGGCTTTCCGAAGCTGACCGCTGCATGAGAGTTACCGCAGGCGTATTTGCCGCATTCAGGGCCGGTATGAAGGAAGAGGCAAGGGCCGCTCCCAGTCCGGTCATCACGCCCTTGACCAGGGTTGCCGGGGCAATGTGGGTTTGGCTGACGGTAAGGGTGTAATACATGTCGGATACTGTGGAACAGACCGCGTGAACAGCGCCTTTGCCCAGAAGGATACCCAGGCCCACCCCGAGTATTGACCCGGCCAGGGCGTAAATCAGTATTTCGATTTCCACGGCCCGGAAGATCTCCTGCCGTGTGGCACCCAGGGCCCTGAGTATTCCGTTCAGCCTGCTGCGGCGGGCAATGGAAAAGGATACCGTGTTGTAAATAAGAAAGATGCCCATAAACAGCACCAGGACGGAGAAGGCTGTCAGGCTGTTCTCAAAAGACCGGGATAATCCGCGGATCGTCATGTTCAGGCGGCCTGTTTCCACCAGCACCTGACCCGGTTCGAGGATCGCCTTTACCGCGGCAGCCTCTTTCCGGCCGGCCAGTTTCAAATCAATGCGGGAGATATCATTTCCCATCTCCAGCATCTCCTGGGCCAGGGCAATATCTGTCACCAGAACCCCGTCAAGGGCCGGAGACACTCCCTCCATCACTGCCCCTATCCTTGTCCTGACCTCTCTTTTCCCCAGCATCAGGGTCAGCACATCCCCCTTGTTAAGGGCATGCTTCCCGGCAAGTTCCCGCGAGAGAAGAACCCCGCTTCCCTGAATCATTACCTCCCTTAGCCCGCCGTCAGCCCGGACTCCGGAGGACCTGACCCTGAAATCCCTGAACGCCCCTTCTGAAAACGGGTCAACCCCCATGAGCGTCATCAGCGCCCCCTCAATTTCATTGACCCGCACGGTGGCAGTGATAACAGGGGCGCTGGCGGTTATTCCAAGTCCGGTCCGCAGCCGGGTAAACAGGGCTTGGGGTATGCGCAGGTTACTTCCCTTGATCTGATGGGTGGACCGGGAGGTCAGGGCTGCGGTTGACAGGTCAAAGGATTTGCTCACACTTGTTTTGGCAATGTCAATGGCAGTCACCCCGGCAACGCCCATGGCAATTCCGAAAACCATAAGAAGGGTGCGAAGGAAATGAGACCTGCTGTCGGTGAAGCAGATCCGGAGAAGAGGCGCCCGGCCCATCACCCTCTCCCCGGGACAAGCAGGTGATCCCTTACCGTAAAAACACTATCGGCATAGCCAAGGGCATCATCGCTGTGGGTCACCATAATCAGGGTTTTTCCCAGGGATCTTGCCTGGGTGGTGAGCAGTTCAAGTATATTTTTTCCCGTGCGGGAATCCAGGTTGCCGGTGGGCTCATCCGCCAGAATAATATCCGGATCATTGATCAACGCCCTTGCCAGGGCCACACGCTGCTGCTCCCCGCCGGAGAGGCGGTCCGGGAAATCTTCCTGCCGGTCTGCCAGGCCGACGGAGGCAAGCAGGGACAGGGCCCTGTCCCGGACCGGGCCAGATGCTTTCCCGTCCAGATGGCCGATCAGGGTGACGTTCTCCATCACTGTGAGAACCGGAATCAGGTTAAAGGACTGGAAGACAAACCCGATATGGCGCCGGCGAAACAGGGTCCGCCCGGTATCATCCAGGTCTGTCACCCGGGTGCCGCCGATGGAAATACTGCCCGAATCCGGTACATCAATACCGGCGATAAGGTTGAGCAGGCTGCTTTTCCCCTTCCCGCTCTTTCCCAGAATCACCGAGACCCTGCCGGTCTCAAACACGGCGTTCATGTCCTGAAAAATAATTCTGTCCCGGTTATCGTAAGTTTTGCTGAGGCCTGAAATCAGAATATCCATGGGGCCCCCTTTATTCTCAGCCACTCTGTTACCTCTTTGGTTTTGGATACTGTCTTGTCCGGAATTCTAATATAAGTTAGCTATCCGAAACAAAACTTCAATAGAGGGATTAACCGGGGACGGGAATATGTTGAAAACCGGTTTTATTGACTCCCGGCTTTTTGCAGGAATCCTTTAAGCTGCGCCACATGCCGGGTTTCCTCTTTTATAATCTGATCAATCTTTTCCCTTCCGAACTTCGGGGGGACCATATCTTTAAGCCCGACATAAAAAAGAATACTCTCCTTTTCAAGGCCAATAGCAATCCCCACAATCTCAGCCATGGTCTCCCTGCCGGTAAAGGTGTCTGCCACATCCGGGTCCCCCTCTCCGCCGTGGGCATCGGCCATGGCATTCAGGTACAGGGTCAGCTCTTCTCCGGGATCAAATACTGTTTCCTTTTTCTCCGCAGCAGACAATGTGGTCTTCATCTCTTCAAATACGGCTTTGTGACGGTCTTCCATTTTTGCAAGTGCTTCAAGGAACTCCTTATCCTCCCCGTCCGCCTGCAATTGGGCGGCCTTGCGGTAAAAAGCAGCGCCGTTTGTCTCTATCTTGATTGCCATATCAAATACTTCTGCCGCATTAAAATCATATGCTGTCATCAACTCTCTCCTCCGGAACGCAAAATTAAATTATTTTTTACTTATTTATCTAATAGGCCATCACCTGCGGCTTGTCAACCAGCACCACATATCCCGGGCCGGCTGCCGGGCTGGAAAATTTCCACCATACGCCATTGGTTTCCGCAGTATGGCCCTGGTTGTCAATGACTGCGATATGGGCGGGCACGCCGTCAAGAGTGCCGGATACCAACGGGTATGAACGGAGGGGTGTTTTTTCCGTTATCACCTGTTTCCTTAATCTTCATCTACCCTTATTCCCCGGCTCATCCTGTCTCCAAACTTAAATATCCTTATTCACAGGCATTTCGTGAAAACAGGGATTTAATAGCGGGCGAATCGCCCTGTGCCTGTTTTTTCTTGATGTTTTTGGCTCAATAGGTAACAATATGGGCTGTTCTGGGATAATTTCTTCCCAAAATTTGGTCGGCACCGGCGATGAAAGGAGATATTCATATGAAAAATTCCCACACCTGTACAGCCTGCGTGATCATGACGAAAACTGAAGAGCCGGTGAACGATAAACAGCTGCCGTATACAACTGGCAGCACGGAGATTACCCCCTGAAGAAGGCCGGTGAATATTATAAATAAAGTAAGCCGGGAGGAAATCCGATTAAAACTCCTTTAAGCGTCATGAATAAACATTTAGAAGCCCATAAGGATTGAACGAGGCCACGCATGCTGGAAAAAATAGCCCTACAGAAAAATCTCATCACCAAGGAGCAGTGCACCGCTGCGTTGAATGCCTGCAGGGGGGCTAAAAACATGGAAATGGCCTTAAAGGATTATTTTATCTCCAAAGGGCTCATTCCAGTCCGGCAGATGAAGCAGTTAGTCTCTACATTTCAAGCTGTAAAGATCATGAAGCGGAATGCCGTATTCGGTACCATTGCCGTAAAACTGGGCTTCATAGACAACACCCTCTTTCAAAAGGAAATGGCCCGGCAGAAGCATGCGGCCGGAAAAAATGCCGTCCCGAAATTCATCGGTGAACTCTGGGTAAAGAACAAAACCATCAGTAAAGACCAGTTTATCAAAATCCTGAGAATTCAGGAAAAGAGACCGGCAACCCCGAAAGGCCCAAAAAAAACGCCCCCTGCGGCGCCTGGTACAAAAAAAGAGGACCCGGCTGTTCAGGCTCCAACACCACCTGTTCCCGAGACGCCTTCCCCTGATGAGCCCGCCCCGGATGATCCGCTTTCCGATGCGCCGGACCACTCCCTTGTTAAAGAACTGAGCGGCGGCCTGATACTTGAGATTGACAACCAGGGCATGAACGCATTCATCAAAAAAACAGATGCCTTTGACGACACGGTCTCACCGGCGGAACTTCTGGAGACAATAACTGAAAACGACATTTTTTACGGGGTTGTAAAAGAGAAAGAGCTTGAGGGGTTTATCCGGTCCAGCGGGTTTAAGGAAAAGCCCTTTAAGGTGGCCGGAGGCAAAGAGGCTCAATTGGGAAAGGACGCACGGATTGAGTATTACTTTGACACGGATCATCTGAAAGCCGGCGGGTTTGACGAAGAGGGCAACATTGATTTTAAGGAGAGGGGAGAGATCCCCTGGGTCGAAGAGGGCAGCCTTCTGGCCGAGAAATTTCCCATGAAAGAGGCCCGGTCCGGCTACAATATCTTTGACCAGATGCTGGAAGTGCCGCCGGTGTCTGACATCCCCCTCCGGTATAAGTCCGGCGTTCTCCCGTCTGATGACGATTTAAAACTCTACGCTGAAACAGGGGGCCATCCCCGGCTGAGCTGGTCGGGAAATGTCCAGGTGGTGGATACCTTTGTGGTGAAAAACGATGTTGATTACCAAACCGGACACCTGGAGTACTCAGGGGATATTGATGTCAAAGGAACGCTTAAGTCAGGTTTCAGAGTCAGGGGCCACACGGTCCGCATCAATACGGCGGACGGCGGGGAGATCCGTGCCGAAGGGGATGTAACCATAGTGAACGGGGTCAATGACGCCGCCATCTACGCCAGGGGAAATGTCAAAGCCAAATTTATACAGAACTCAAAGGTTTTCTGCCTGGGCAACCTGACCGTGGATAAAGAGATCGTTGACACAACAATTGAATCCAGCGGGGCTGTCATCATTCCCAACGGCGAGATTATCTCCTCCAATATCACTGCCAATATGGGGGTATTTACCCGTCACCTGGGCACGGAAAAATCCGTGGCTAATACCGTTACCGTGGGAGTGGATGCCTTTACTGAAAAAGAGTTGAAAACCATCCAGAAGAGAATAACCGGCTCAGAACTCCGGATTGAACAGATAAGGGAAAAGGTTCAGGCCTTGAAAAAGGACATCAGGGGATTACACCAGGCCACCAGTCGCCTGGCCCACGAACTGGACATGGCCAGGGACGAAGGGATTGCACTGGGTAAAAAAGCATCTTCAAAGGGGGATGAAAAGGCGCCTGCCGGCCTCAAATCCCAGCTCCAGAGCAACAAGGCCCTGTTTTCCCGGCTTGATAAAGATCTGAACAGATATTTTGACCGCATTGAAAAAAACGAGAACCGGATCCTGGAATTGGAGATGGAGCAGGAGCAACTGGAAGATGAACTGGAGGATCTGCAGTACGAGCTGGCCAATTTCACCGAATGGATGGAGATAAATCCGGGGCTTGCAGAGGTAAGGGTGACCGGCAGGGTGACCACGGGCACCACGGTAAAAGGGCCCAACGCCTCAAGGGAGATTGCCGATAAACTCTCCAATGTCAAAATCAAAGAGATTCTTTCCTCAAAACAGGGGGAAGAGGGGTACAAGATCCAGATCAATGAAAACATTAAGCGCTGAAAAGATAAAAAAATTCAGGGAAAAGATCTACCACCAAAGGGTCTCCAGGCTTCTTCAACACGGGGGAAAAGGCCTGAATCCCCTTTCAAAATACAAAAAGGACGAAAAGGGGCAAACCCTGGTGGTCACCAAGCAGATCTCCGGATTTTTTTTCCGGGAAATGGAGAAACTGGGGGCACCAAATCCGGACCAGTACTTTACCAGCCTTTTCAACCTGTTTCAGATTCTGACCAAAGAGGCTGAACCTATTTCATTTGACTGCGGATTCAGTATCTCCGAAAAAGATATCCAGGAGGCGGACAATAAACAGACCATTGAGCTTCTGACCACCAATATCATCATTACCTATTTCAACAATGTAAAAACCCACAAAGGAACGGTGGACACGACCCTCCTGGAGCCGAGTTTAAGCGGTATCATCGCAAGAAGCAATGCCGGCAGGGATTACAAGGGCCTGGTGAGCAACACCCTGACCACACTGATCTCAAGCCTGGCGGAAGACAAGCCCTGGCGGGAATACCTTGATGATATTAACGACGCAGACCTTATCTGCCGCCTGACCGGTGCCAAGCTGCCCTCCATGGAAAAAAAGGCGCTTGCCGGCATCATTGCCAAATCCCGGAAAGAGATCAAAAGCTACAACGATGTCTTTACCAAAATCCTGGTTACCAGGGCCCAGATGGCGGCCCGGGAAAAAAACAAAAAGAAACTCCTCAAGGCCATGGAAAAGATGAATAACGCCACCCTGGCCATCTTAGAAAAAATAGACGATTACCTTGTTTCGGCACACCGGTTCATGCAGATCATCGGCCTTTCCCCGGAGGTCGTACTGGGCGGGAATGATGCCGCATTGAAACAGAACCTGATATGGATCTTTCTCGGCGCAAAACCCGATAAGGCAGATCAGGTGAACCTGCTTGAGAACTTAGGCGTTGCCACTGCAAGGTACCGGCTGAACATGCTGTTTGACTATCCCAATATCACCTATTACTGCCGGCAGTTCAAATCGGAAGAACAATACAGTAGGCTCTACTTTGATATGTTCCGCCTGTTGTTCAGGGAGCTGAAGGAAAAGATGACAGCCCTGGATCAGGCAAGCGGTGAAACAGATATCAGGGTCTTTTGCCAATACCTTCTGGAAGTAGAGCGGGCAGTGGAAAACCTCCATCTTGAGGAACCGGACCTGCCCGAAGAAAAGCAGAGCGTGAGAGAGGCCTATGTGGCTGCCGTTAATCAGATAGAATTTCAACACCTCACCGGAATGATGAAGGCCAGTGAAAAAGTATGTCAGGTCACCCAGGACCGCACCAGGGAGATGATGGCAGATCTCAGGTCTGCCCTGGTGGCCGGTGCCTTTTCGGCCCTGATTGAGTATTCAAAAGAGCCCCTTACGGCAGATACAGCCACCAACGGCATCAAAAAACGCCTCCATGCCTATGCCATGTTTTATAAACCCCAGCGGGAGTTTTACAGGAATTTCTTTGACACCTATGTGGGGAGCAAAGCCCAGCCTATTTCCACCTATCTTGCCGATATCATGAAAACCAACAAGCTCTTTGCCGCTGCAATCCTCATGGTGCTGTCAGATGAGAAGGTCATGAAGGAACTGCTGCCCCCAAACCGGACCGGTCATGCCAGGGAACTTTTAATCCGGCTGAGAAAAGAGGGTTAAAATAAGCAGCCCCCTGTTATCCCGGAAAAGCTCAGTTAATATTCGGATTCAGGGTCCATTTGATAAACCAGTCCGCCTCTCCTTCGTCGTTCTTTCCGGCATCCAGGCAGACAATGCCCGAATTCTGGAACCTGTAGATCCGGACAGTCTCGTCCCCCGTGGCCAGGTAGGAGACCAGACGCTCCATAAACGGCATATGCCCCACCACCATCCAGTTGGCGGAAGCATCCAGGGTGGCGGCAAAGGCCCTGACATCATCCATTGGATTTATACCGTTAAGAACAGCCAGGGGCGTCCCAACGTCCAGGGCCTTGTGGTAGATCTCGGCGGTCTGCCGGGCACGCTTTTTCCCCGAGTGAAAAATCCGGGCCACGGGAATCTTATACCCCTTTGCCACAGGTGCAATACGGCGGGTCTCTTCAATTCCGGTCTCCGATAATCCTTTTTCAGGATCTTTATCCCTGGACAGGCAGATCCCGTGCTGAACCAAAAACAGAGCCATGATATCCCCCCTGTTGATTATTTTTTTGATCTTCCTCCGGCCCTGGACAGGATGCCCGGCCCCGGAGGGAAGATCTGTTATTGTTTTTTGCGCGATCCCATATCAAAAATAATATCTCACTTATGCATCCGGGATCAAATGATTTATGCCGGGAATAAACCGGCCGGCCCCCCGGCCTGTCCGAATTTGCTGGACATTATCACGGGGTTCATCTATACCATGGCTGACGGGGAAAAACGAATAGGAGATCATCATGGAATGTTCACCCATCGGTATCATTGAAACACCGTTTACAGACCCTTCCGGCATGCCCATTCAGCCCACGGGTGCCAAAGGCGTTAAAGGAAAAATTCACATTGCAAAGGCCTATGAACAGGGATTATCCGATATTGAAGGATTTTCACACCTGATCCTGCTCTACCACTTTCACAAGTCCAGCGGATTTGACCTCATGGTCACCCCTTTTCTGGACAAAACCCCGAGGGGTGTTTTTTCCACCCGGGCGCCCAGGCGGCCCAATCCCATAGGGCTTTCCATCGTGAGGCTCATTGCCCGCCGGCAGAGCATCCTGGAAATTGAGGATATTGACGTACTCAACCAGACCCCGCTTCTTGACATAAAACCCTATGTCCCCGGATTTGACATCAGGGAGGTCACCTCCTCAGGCTGGCTGGAAAAGACCCAGAAAGAGGTGAAAGATAAAAAATCAGACAGCAGGTTTACTGAGACATGACCCCCAGGTACCGGTTTAACAGGCATGAATTTGCAGGTTCCCTGGGAGACCTGGGAACCATTCTCCCCCTGGCCCTGGGCATGATAATGGTTAACGGCCTAAGCCCCACAGGGGTCTTCTTTTCCATGGGGCTTTTTTACGTTCTCACCGGGGTTTACTACGGCCTGACCGTACCGGTGGAACCCATGAAGGTCATCGGCGCCTATGCCATTGCCACAGCCATGTCCGTCCAGCAGATCCAGGCCTCCTCCCTGCTCATGGCCGGATGCCTCCTGCTCATCGGAACCACAGGCAGCATGAGACTGCTGGGCCGGTATATTCCCAAGGCCGTCATCCGGGGCATCCAGCTGTCCACGGGCATGCTCCTCATGGTCAAGGGGATTAAGATGATGATGGGGGACTCCACCCTCCAGGGGCTGAAAAACCTGGCTGAACCCTATCTCACCGTCCAGGCCATAGGTCCTGTTCCCATCGGGGTGTTCATCGGCGCCACGGGCATTGTCACCACCATCGCATTCCTGAACAATCGGAAACTGCCTGCCGGACTCATCGTCATCCTCCTGGGGTTTGCCACAGGCCTTGTCCTGGGAACCGGAGAGGGGCTGGACACCCTGAGCCCCGGCATCCATTTTCCCGCTCTCCTGCCCCTGGGATTTCCTTCGGGCACGGACTTTTCCTTTGTGATCTTTGCCGTGGTCCTGCCCCAGATGCCCATGACCCTGGGCAATGCCGTCATTGCCCAGGCAGACCTGTCAAAAGATTATTTCGGGGATGCCGCCCGTAAGATGAGTTATGCCTCCCTGTGCATCTCCATGGCCATCGGCAATCTATTGAGTTTTTTATTCGTGGGCATGCCCATGTGCCACGGTGCCGGGGGACTGGCCGCCCACTACAGGTTCGGCGCCAGGACAGCCGGATCAAACCTTATCATCGGCAGCATCATGATGGGCCTTGTGGTGATTCTGGGCACGGGATTCTTATCCGTACTCTTTCTGATTCCCATGGCCATTCTTGGGGTGCTCCTTATCTTTGCCGGCAGCCAGCTGGCCATGACCATCATTGACATGAACACCCGGAACGAAATCTTTGTGGTGGTCACCATCCTGTCCGTGACCCTGGCGTCCAATCTGGCCGCGGGCGCTGTCGCCGGAATGGTACTGGCCTACGGGTTAAGGCGGGTTGATATCTGAATGGCATCAAAAAAGAATACCCACATCCATGACCTGAAACAACAAAAAGGCATTCTGATACTGGGTCACCGCGGCTGCCGGAAATCCGATGTATGGGAAAACACCATACCGGCGTTCCAAAAGGCCTTTGACGCAGGTGCCGACGGCATTGAAATTGATGTGGAAACAACAGCGGACGGCAGGCTGGTCGTGATTAACCGGTGGTTTTCAAATAAAACCTTTGGATTTTTTCCCTGGGAAAGGGCCCTTGGCGCCATTCAGGCTGAAGGAAGGAAAAGAGGCATTGCTGTCCCGACCTTTGACCAGGTGTGCACACTTGTCAGCGCATATCCTGCATCTGTGTTCAACGTTGAGATAAAATCATGCGACAGGTTTCTCTGCAGAACGGCAAAACAGGTTGCCGGGCGTTTAGGTTTTTTCGGCATCACCCACAGGGTAATTGTCTCGTCCTTTGACCTGAATGCGTTATTCACCATGAAATACGTCTCCCCGCAGACCGAAACCGCCCACCTGTTCCGCCTGGAAGACCGGGTAACCGACCTGAATGATAAACAGACACCGGCATATAAAATCACCGGATGTATAAACCGGTCCGGGATCAAGGCAATGCTTCCGTGGGTGGACACCCTGCATCCGGAGATAAAACTCATTAAAAGCAGAAGGCCGTTGTGGGCAAGGTACGCCCAACGAACCGGCAGGCGGGTAAATATCTGGACCGTTGACACCGGGAATGACTTCCTGAAGGCGCTGGATATTGGTGCGGACATCATTATATCGGATAACCCTGAAAAGACACTGGATTACCGTGCCCGGTTGAACCGCAGGGCGATAGACGGAAGGAAGGCTATTGCCTGAGAAGGCGTTCCCTTTCCCGCCACCGCTGTTCAACCTCCCTGGCCCTTTCCGCCCTGTCGACCGCTGCCTGTTTTTCGCGGCGTTTAAGGGCCTCAGCCTGTTCCAGCCACCGTTTCCGGGCATCCAGGGCCCGCTGGTACACCAGTGCCCCCCTTTCCTGCTGTTCAGCCATGCGGAGCAGTTCGTCCGCCTCCCGGCGGGCTCTTTCCACTGCACGCCTGGCCTCTTCCAGGGCCTGCTCACGGGCCTGAAACGCCTCTGCTTCCTTCTGGGCCAGGAGGTTCAGTTCCCGTATCCTGGCCTCTTCGGCAGCATTGGGATCATCTCCGGGCGGCCCGGCCTCCGGGCCGGTGGTTTGCGAATCCGTTCCATCCCCGGTATCTTCATTTAAAACAGGTGCCCCTTTTATTTGACGGCGGCCACGTAATTGCCTCTCATCCGGATCTGTAACGGAGCGGACCAGTTCGCTCATCCCGGGATCGTCAACCATTCCCATGGGATGGATGCGGAGTACATCAATTTCAAACACCCTGGAAGCGATAAATGCATCATTTTCCCCGTCCGGCACCTGGGCCAGAAAAACACGGTTTTCAGCGATATACTGGCGCAGCCACTTCCGGTACTCCGGGTTCTCACCTTTAAGGATCAACAATTTGGGCCCTGCGCTGGAAAGCACCTGGAGGCTGTGGTATACAGCCGACGTATGGGAAAACGAACGGGATGCCTCCTTATAAAACTCATCCTGATACAGGATGACATAATCCCCGGCAAAACAGGGGGCAGTCATCCGGATTCCCATTAGAATATAGAAACAGAACCGCTTGATATCCACCTCCAAGGGCATCTTAAGACCCGGATTTACCTGTATAAGGAATCGTGCAGGAATTAATTCACCAAGTGAAATTATTTTTGCGCGTTCCCTAAGGGCGGAACCCCATGAATTTACAGGTCAATTCACTGTTGCCTAAATCCGAGTGAATTTCAACCATAAAATATATAAAAACATGGGCGGATAAAAGAGGGTGCCTGACCATCATTGCCCGGTATTATTTCAACGGAAGATGAAGAGTGCTTTGCAAAATAAAATTTTTCCAGTATTCTGTCTTTATTGAGCTTGCCGAATTGAACTCACCGAACAACTTATGCTTTTGATATAATTATATCCCGTTTGAATTTCCGTTAACATTGGAGCGAAAACAGACGTGTTAAGGTTTTTCGCCTTAAAAATCTTCAGGAGATTCCGGCATGAAAGAAAAAAAACCGTTAATAATAGACCTGACAGAACAATACAATCCAAAAATTTTAGCCATGACAAAGCTGTACAAATGGTCTCTCCTGTTTGTCATATCCATCCTGCCAATCGGGGGGACTGTCTACCTTTCCTTTTTTCAGAACCCGCCCCTCCTGTTCAAGAACTATGCATTTCACGAATTTGCCATCATCTCTTCTATCTTTGCAAGTGGATTTGTCTGCTATGTCACCTGGCAGTGTTATCTTGCCTCCGGGGAAAAATTTCTTCGGTGGATTGCTGCCGGCCTGCTCGGTTTTACTATAGTTTACGCCCCTCACGGATTTTTAACGCGGTTTGCCGATTACAATATCTGGATTTTTATTCTTTTCGGGCCGGCATCCCGTTTAGTCATGTCCGGCTGCCTGTTTTTGGGTTTACTGAACTATGGAAGACCGGCAGACCCGCCGGAACAGAGAAATGCGTCCGGTTTCTGGTTAAAGAGCATTCTCTTCTTCATTCTCGTTGATTTTATCGTTATTTTGATAGCGATCTCACCTGTTGCCGGCGACCCGCCGGTCCGGATGACCATGGAGATAGCTGCACTCATCCTGTCACTCATTGCCATTTTTACCATGCTGATACGCCGGATCACCTCTCCGCTCATGGTGTTTTATTTCATTGCCCTTGCCTGTTTTGCCCAGTCCTCAGCCGCCTTTCTCAAATCCTCAGTCTGGACCCATGCATGGTGGTACGCCCATGCCATTTTTGTAGGCGGCTTTATCCTCCTGAGCTACGGGATTGTCCAGGCCTTCCATACCACGCGCTCCTTTATTCTGGTATACAGCCAGGAGGAGCTGATGGAAAATCTCCGGTATGAAAAAGCCAGAACAGAACAGGCACTTGAGCAGCTTCAGCATACCAACCGGAAAAATGAGAATTTAATCTCCGAACTCAAGGAGGCCATGGCAAATGTGAAAACCCTAAGCGGCTTTCTGCCCATCTGTGCATCCTGCAAAAAAATCAGAGATGACAAGGGATACTGGAATCAAATCGAATCCTATATCCAGAACCATTCTGAGGCCCTGTTCAGCCATGGGCTCTGCCCGGATTGCAACGAAAAGTTATACGGCGACCAGGACTGGTACATTGAAATGAATAAAAACAAAAAAGGCTGACCCCCGGGGCAACCGCCTGTGAACCTGGCGGTTTTTAATTCCTGAAAATCGTATCTTAATTGTTCTCATCAGGCCAAAGTCAGTGTAATACTGTCTGAATGACGAACGGATCATATCAAAATAGAATTGACAGGGTGGTGGATTATATCCAGGCTAACCTGGAGTCGGACCTTTCGGTGGGGCAGCTTTCCGAAGTTGCCTGTTTCTCGGAGTTCCATTTCAGCCGGATTTTCAGGGAGCAGATGGGGGAGCCGGTGTATCAGTTTATCCGGAGATTAAGGCTTGAAAAGGCGGCTGCACTGCTCCTGTCAAATACCAGTCTTCCGGTGACCGACGTTGCCCTGATGTGCGGATTTGCCACGCCCTCCTCTTTTGCAAAAAGTTTTAAGGCACATTTTAAGATGAACGCCACGGAATGGCGGCAGAGGGCAGATACATCCTTTGGAGGCAGGGCGTTTCCGTTTGAACCCAACCATTTTTCCATTGAGAACAACTCTCCGGTATGGACCTTTGAAGAGACCGGCAGGCAGGTAAAAATTGAAGAGATCCCCTCCCTGAAGGTGGGCTACGTCAGGTATATCGGCCAGTACCAGGGGGATGAGGAAATTTTTACCTGCCTGTATAAGCGTCTTTTCCAATGGGCCCTGCCCAGGGGATACGTCGCCGATGATACAGTCACGCTGAACCTTTACCATGACAACCCCGAGATCACGGAAAGCGGCAAACTCAGGGTCATGGTGGCCGTTCCCATTCCGGACAGCGTTGAAACATCCGACACCGTGGGAATTACAACACTTTCCGGCGGCACCTATGCCACCTGCCGGTTCTCCCTGAAAAAGGACGGGTTTGTCGCGGCCTGGAAGTGGATGTTTGCCGTCTGGCTGAAGGAGAGCGGTTATGAACTGGATAACCGGGAGTTGTTTGAACGGTATCTCTGCCGGAAAATCATGAACGGCCAGAGTATTTTCGAGGTGGATATCTGTGTACCGGTCAAGGTAAAATAGCAGGATTGGACAAATGATCCGCAGGATTTGAGAAGACTTTAAAATTTTGTTTTCCTATTATCGGTCCCACGAACAACCCGGCGGTTACCGTTATTTTTCAAACAAAGGGCAATCGCCTGAGACCGAAAAGGAGACAAGATGTCATCACAGATCACCATCAGGCCGGTGGGCCGTGTCAGGGCGGAACAGGGCCGGTACACTCTAGTAATCAACAACAGCCACAAAACCGCTTTAAAGGAACTTGAGGGCTTCAGCCATATCCAGGTCCTTTACTGGGCCCATGGATCGGACACCCCTGAAAAAAGAGGGATACTCACCTCGAAACAGCCCTATAAAAACAGTCCGGATGAAATGGGTATTTTTGCGACCCGCTCCCAGGTCCGGCCCAATCCCGTTTTGCTTTCCGCCGTATCCGTCATCCACATTGATCATGACACCGGCTGTGTCGAACTGCCGTGGATTGATGCGGAGAACAATTCACCTATCATTGATATCAAGCCTTACCAGCCCTGTTTTGACAGGGTGCGGGATGCAGGGCTGCCCGGCTGGTGTGCGGACTGGCCGCAGTGCCACGAGGAATCAGGAACTTTTGACTGGGACAGTGTATTTACCTTTTGATCATTCCGGCCTTTAAAGGAGGACTCTCAATTGAAAACCATGATGATGTCGCTGATCTGTTTTATGTGTTACGGCAAATGGAACTTCAAATCAGCCTATAATACCATCTACCAGGGCCAGGAAAAAAGCGCCCTGTTTAAGGAAATCGTCAAAACAGTGTTCAAGGATGAATTTCCCGAAGATGCAGATACCCTGAGCTTCCTGACCATGAGTGATTTGAACAGGCTCACCGGGATACTGGCCCTTAAAAAGGGGGAACAGCTGGCTGACATTGCCTGCGGCAGGGGCGGCCCCGGCATGTGGGTGGCCAGGAAAACCGGGGCGGCGGTCAGGGGGGTGGATATCTCCGAAGAGGCTGTGGCCGCTGCCACCCGGCGTATTCCGGACTTCGGGCTGGAGCGGAAGGCGGAGTTCGGCATTGGGTCATTCTACGCCACAGGACTTGAGACCCACGGCTGTGACGGTATCATGTCCGTTGATGCCCTTTGGCTGGCACCGGACAGGAACCGGGCCCTGAGGGAGATCTCCCGGGTTTTAAAACCGGGGGGCCGGTTTGCCTTCACCACCTGGGACGGCAATATCCCCTTTATGCCGGATGATCATAAAAAAAATCTTGAGGATTCGGGATTTGACATTGAGGTGTATGAAGAGACCAGGGGATGGAAAGAACGGCAGCTCGCAGTGTACGAGGGGATAATAAATGCAAAGGCCATGCTGGAAAAAGAGATGGGAAAGAGGCTTGCCGCACCTATTATCAAAGAGGCGAAATCAACCCCGCCGGTGCTTGATAAAAGCAGACGGATTATCGTAGGGGCCAGGAAAAGACAATACCGGTGACAAATAAGGGCAGCTGAAGCGGATTCCGCATCAGCTGCCCCATTTCTGACAGCCTGGACCTTAACCCGTCCCGCCCCCTTATCCGGCCCTGCCCAGACTGCGGGAAATCCGGAAATATTTCTCCAGAACCGGCTGGATCGCAGTTTTCTGGCCGTCCCTTTTGCCCCCGGGAAATACAAGCCGAAAGGGGTTGCGCCTGTAGCAGGCCATTGTCTCCTGAATATAAGGGGTTAAAAATTCCGTAAACAGATTGATCTTCCGGATGCCTGTTTTAACAGCCTCCCTGAGGTTTTCCTCCCCTGTTCCCGATCCGCCGTGAAGGACCAGGGGAACCGGCACCTCTGATTTTATCTGCTGCAACCTGTGAAAGTCGATTTCAGGCTTTCCCCTGTAATTACCGTGCACGGTTCCCACGGACACCGCCAGGCAGTCAACACCGGTCATCCGGACAAACCGGCCCGCCTCTTCCGGGTCCGTCATCAGGGAGGTGCCGGGTCCGCGCTTCACAAGGGCCTGCCCTGTGCCCACATGGCCGATTTCCGCCTCAACATAAACGCCTTTTTCCCGGGCAGCCGCAACCACGGTCTTTGTCATGGACAGATTCTCTTCAAACGGATGGGCGCTGCCGTCAATCATGACACTGGTGAACCCGGCATCAATTGCCTTTAAACAGGCCTTCACGGATTTTCCATGGTCCAGGTGGAGACAGACCGGGACTCCGGCGTTCTCACAGATCCGGAGCAGTTTCCTGGCCCAGGCCTTAAACCGCCTGAACCGGTCCACGGGCAGTGACGGATAGCTCATAATCACCGGGGCCTTGAGTGTTTCCGCCACCTCAAGCTCCAGTCTCAGCATATGGACGGATAAAAAATCAGGTGCTATTAC
>JAKSAX010000459.1 GCA_022361395.1 Desulfobacterales bacterium
CCCTGGTCCGGGATGCCCTGGAGTGGTCAAAGCAGATCAATATCGCCTTGTACAAATTCGGCAGACAGGCCAAAGTCATGTTTGCCTCGCATTCGTGGCCAAGATGGGGTAGTGACCGAATACAGGAAATTATGAAGACCCAAAGGGACATCTATGCAAACCTGAACAATGAAGTTCTTCACCTGGCCAACAAAGGTGTGACGATAAATGAAATCCACAACGTATACACTCCGCCGGAAAGTCTTCGTAAAAATTGGGCAGCGCACAGCTACCATGGCTCTGAAGAACACAACAGCAGGGCTGTAATCAACCGTTACCTCGGATACTGGGATGGAAATCCCGCCACCCTAATTCCGCTGTCCCCTGCTGATTCAGCACCGCTCTACGTCGAAATGATGGGAGGAGCAGGAAAGATTATGGCAAAGGGTAAAGTCCTCTACGATGAGGGCCGCTACCGTCATGCCCAGGAAATTTTAAACAAACTGGTTTATGCAGAACCGGAAAACACCCGGGCAAAAGATTTACTTGCTGATGTCTTTGAGCAGATCGGGTATCAACAGGAAAGCCCGAGTGTAAGAAATAGTTTCCTAGCTGCAGCATTTGAACTCCGCTCGGGTATTCCAAGCGGCGCCTCACCGAAAACTGCAGGCCCGGATGTGGTGAGGGCCATGAGTACGGATCTTTGGCTGGATTCCCTTGCCATCCGCATGGTCAGTAAAAAAGCTGAAGGGATGGCGTTTACCATCAACCTGAACCTTCCTGACATTGATGAAAAATTTGTTGTGGAAATGAGCAATGCCACCCTGACCAATATTGAAGGGTTTCAGTCAGAGAAACCGGATCTGACTATAACCATCAACCGCTCTGACCTTGAAAAAACGATGATGGGCAAAACCTCCTTTGATGAGCAGATTAAATCCGGTAAAGCCTGCCTGGAAGGTGATAGACGTGCGTACGAGCAGCTTAAAAGTGTTTTAACGCACTTTACCCCGGATTTTGAGCTCATACCCGGAACACAAGCTGATCAACCCGGAAAAACCAAAATCGGACCGTTTGAACAGGGGGATATCGGAAGAACCGAAGGCGGATAAAATTTTATCCGGAAGTTCTGGACCATGTTTAACCCTCTAACTTTTACCGTTGACCGGATTTTTTTCCGGCTGCCTACATGTCTGCAATGAAAGGAGAATTATGGAAGGCGAACTAGCAGGTAAAGTGGATCGTATGCGCCACATCCTCATGGAATATGGTGTGGAAATGATTCAGGCACTTGTCATCCTTGTTTTCGGCCTCATTTTGCTCCAGTTTGTCATGAAAAAGCTCAGAATTTTCATGGACAAAAGAGCCAAAGACCGTACGCGGGCGACGACACTGCTCGGGATTATCTATATCCTGGCCCTGGTAACCATAATAACCGCTGCCTTAGTCACTGTCGGTTTTGACAGCCGGAATCTGTTCCGGCTGATTGTGATGATCGGACTGGGCGGTATTGTGATTTTACTAGTGTTGCGCCCCTATTTGCCAACCCTTCCCTTTAAGGTGGGTAATACAGTCAAAGTGGGATCACTTCTGGGAAAAATTGAAGCCACAACAATGGTACATACACGAATGAAAACATTTGACGGGAAAACCGTCTTTATTCCCAACTCGAAAATCCTAAATGACTTTGTCATTAATTATCATTACACCCCCACCCGGAGGCTTAAAATTGACATTCCGATCCGGCATACACGGGATATTCTGAAATGCAAACAATTAATGGAATCTTTAATGATAGAGGATCCCAGAGTGCTCCTTAAGCCGGCAAGGCCGGTTGTATATGTGTTAAACCTTGTGGACGGGTGTATTAAAATGGGAGCCAGGTGCTGGGTAAACAACCCAAAGTTCTGGATTACCCAGTGCGATTTACTGGAAAAAATCCTCTGCCGAATGGACCAGGAAGGTATAACATTAGCCGGAAGACGCCAGGCCATCCGCCTGTTTCACGAGACCCCTGTTCTGGTATCCGGGCAGGAAGATGATCCTTTCGATGCAGGACACCCGGAGCTGAACACCAGCCGCACAACGGGAATATCATATAAATCGGTGAGTGACGAAGATGAGATTTAAAAACAGAGGCAAATTTCATGAAAATATCAGATGCAATGAAAAAAATAGATGAAAGCTGGGTAACAAAGAAAAAGGGGTTCCGTGTCAGGATGCACAGGCGGGAAGGAAATGACTGGGTATTGGATTGCAGTCCCGGAGAGAAATCATCTCCCCTGGATTCAGATGTAACATCATGGCGTCTTGCCTGGAAACTGGCCCAAAGTACACCGCTCAGAAAAGGGGAAGCCCAGGAAGGAGATATGGTTAATATTCACGTAGTTGACCAGGACGATGTTGCAGTTATCTATTATGCCACCGGAGAAAATGAAGTATTCAATTCGCTTTCAATTTAAAACATAAAAGCCATGGGTATGAGATTTTATCAGGCGGAGATCCCGTAAAAAGAGACCATCATGGCCATGACAACCCCAATGAACAAAAGAGTCATCCCTGCCCCGGCCCTGACATAGTCCTTTACATTATATCCGCCCGGCCGCATGATGAGGGCGTTGACCTGGTGGGTGGGCAGGACAAAGGTATTGGATGCGGCAACAGCCACCAGGAGGGCAATCATCCTGGGGTCTGCGCCCACCTGGACGGCCATGTTCATGGCAAGGGGAATCATCAGCACAGTCGCCCCGACATTGGAGGTGACCAGGGTAAAAAATGAGGTCAGCAGACCAATGAGCAGAAAGAGCATAAAAGGCGTCAGCACCCCCTGCATAAGCTGGGTCAGAAAAGAGGCCAGGTATTGGGCTGCCCCTGTTCTTTCAAAGGCGAGCCCCAGGGGAATCAGCCCGGCCAGGAGAAAAACCGTCATCCAGTCTACGCCGCGGTAGGCCTCATCCAGGGTCAACACCCTGGTCAGGATCATGCCGACGGCACCGGTCAGCAGGGCAATGGACAGCTGCACATCAAAGCCCAGCGCCAGCACCAGGGCAAGGGCAAGGCTGGCAACGGCAAACCCGGCCTTTTCCGGATGCATGATCTCCCCTTTAATGTGTTCGGAAAAGGCAAGATCCTTTTTTTGCTGGAGCAGGTGGAATTTTTCCCACTCCCCAAAGAGAAGAAAGGCATCGCCCGGCTGAATTTTTGTCTCTGAAATATCTTCGAACAATGCGGCATCCCGTCTGAAAAAAGCCAGGGGGTTCACCTGGTATCTTTTTCTGAAGTAGACCTGATGCAATGTCTTGCCAACCAGTTCTGACCGGGGGGTGATGATTGCCTCGGTCACCCCGGCGTTATCAGGAGAGAGCACTTCGCCCAGCCGGTTCAGTTCGTCGCAGAGTTCCCATTCCATTTCCCGGGCAAGGTTGTGGACATGATCCGGATTGCTGATAACGCCGACAGTATCGCCGGGCTCAACAATATCAGACCGGGACGGAACCATAATCCGGTGTATGCCGCCGGAAGGCCCCTGCTTAAAAATGCAGATAACGGTTGAATGAAACCTGGGACGGATCTCAAGTTCATCCAGGCGCCTGGTGACAAAATTCTCCGGCACCCTTAATTCGTAAGCACTGTCAATTTCCTTGCCGTAGGTGCATTCAAGGTCATGATTCAGAAGACAATAGGCCTCATCTTTTACAGAAGCCTCGGGAAGCACATATTTCCCGAAGGCAACAAAGTATAAGACTGCAGAGACAACAAGGGCAAGGCCAAGGGGGGTGACGCTGAAAAGAGAGAATGATTCAAAGGCCCGCCCTCCGGTTGCCGCAGCATTATTCTCCCACCAGGATGCCATCAGGTCGTTGAGCAGGATCAGGGGGCTTGATCCGACCAGGGTGAGACAGCCGCCGATAACCGCACAAAATCCCATGGGCATGAGTATCCCGGACACCGGTACGTTAAGCTGCCGGCAGATCCTGTTGGTTGCCGGAAGAAAAAGGGCGGCCGCACCGATATTCTGCATAAACCCGGAGATAAAGGCCACGGTTCCCGAGACCAAGGCCATTATCCTCACCCGGCTTTTTCCCGCATACCGGATGATCTGTCTTGCCACCATGTTCATGGCACCGGTCTTGTCCAGGCCTTCGCCGATGATGATAACGGCAATAATTGAGACAACCGCATTGGAGCTTAACCCGCTGATGGCCTCGGCAGGCGTGATGACACCGGCCAGAGGCAGCATGACCATCATCAAAAGACCCACCATATCCACCCGGACGATTTCAAAAATAAAAAGCAGGGTTACAAATATAAGAAATCCAAATACGATCATCATTTCCGGGGTCATTGAAACTGGTGTCATTTTAGCCTCAAAAGGGGTTGATAAAGCTGATAGGGAAGATCACCATTACAGTTGTAGGTAAGTTTGCCCTATTAGTCAAGCGTATCGCAAATTCCCCCAGTGCCCAGGCTCAATCTTCTTCCTCAGCAATAATCTGTGAGACGGCAAGGGTGAGCTTCTTGGCATAGGGGATATGAAGAAATTCATTGGGTCCGTGGGCATTGGCATTGGGTCCCAGCACCCCTGTGATGATGAATTTCGCACCGGGAAACCGTTCCAGGAGCATGGTCATCAGGGGGATGGTCCCGCCTTCGCACACATAGGCCGGCCTCTTTCCGAATACCGACTCTGCTGTCCGGATAATTTTTCCATTAAGCTTATCCCCCATGGACGGCATATCCCAGCCCCTGGCATGCCCCAGGACCTCACACCTGACCTTTGCGTTAAAAGGCGGGTCTTTCTCCAGTACGGACTTGAGTGTTTCCGCTGCCGCAGCCGTATCCACCGGCGGCGGTGTCCTGACGGAAAGCAGGATAGAGGTGGACGGCCGCAGCACATTGCCTGCACCTGAAGTTTCAGGGAAACCGTCTGCCCCGATATAAGAAAGCATGGGTTTCCATGAGCTGTTGAGGATGAGGGTGGCCGGATCCTCTGCCATGGGCCTTACCCCATCGGCCAGGGGAAGGGTTGCGGCCAGTGAATCTCCGGTAATTTCCGCGGCTTCCCGGATCTGGGACAGGCGCTCCTCAGGTATCTTTGTATGAAGCTCCCCGATGAGAATGTCACCGGTTCCGGCATCCTCCACCCGGTCAAGCAGGGTGCGCATCACCCTGAAACTGGAGGCCACCATGCCTGATCCGCCGGAATGGATACCCTGGGTCAGCAGGGATACGTCAAGACGGGCCTCTATGACACCGCGCAGGGAAGCAGTCAGCCACATCCCCTCATAATCGTTTATCCCGGAATCCAGACAGACCACAAGCTCCGGCTCACCAATGATCTTTTTACAGGTTTCCAGGTAATGGGGCAGGTCCAGGCTGCCGCTTTCCTCGCAGGTCTCAATAAGGATGACGCACCGGCCGTGGGAAAGATTGTTCACCTGGAGCGTTTTAATGGCGGTCACGGCCGTAAAAACCGCATACCCGTCATCCGCGCTTCCCCTACCGTAGAGTTTTCCCTCTTCAATGACCGGGGTCCAGGGGCCCTTGTTCTCATCCCACCCTTCAGCCTCCGGCTGTTTATCCAGATGGCCGTAAAACAGGGTCGTTCCCCCTGATGAGGTATTAAAGGCACCGACTTCAACCAGAAGAAGCGGGGTCCGCCCCGGTTCACTCACGATACTGATATCGGTATTTTCAAGTTCCTGGTCCCTGCACCAGCGTTCCGCCAGCTTCAGGGAATCCGTCAGGTACCCTTTTTTCTCCCAGTCTGCTTCAAATCCCGGCGACAAAGCAGGTATGGCAATATACTCCTTAAGCGCCGGAATGATCGACGTATCCCAGGTATGATCAATATAAGTTTTTGTTGAATTCATTTCCGCGTGATCCTCTTAAATTTTTTTAAAGTGCCAAGACTCCGGAGAGGCCATTGTCGTGTTTCACCCGCTTTTTTCATGATACGTTTAAACCTGCCGCTGCTGATGGGATGCCACATTCAGAACTGTACCAAAGGAACAGGGACTGTCCTTCACCGCCCTGTGCCTTTTCAAGCTGGCAGCTTCAGGATTTGTTCCATAATCTTTTTCTGCTGTTCCGGGGAAACCCTGTCTGCCATAGTTGAAAAAATACCACCAATACAGCCGGCATGTAAAGGTGTTTGCAGGGTAATCCCCTGTATCGTGGATCCGCCGGTTCTGTTTTAACAGGGTCAACGCATATAACTTTCAGACCCAATGATTCCAATAAGTTACTTTTGTACAGGCAATCGCAGGCAAAATTCGGATAAGGCATAAGTGCGCAAAATCTTTAAAAATTAAAAACCGTGCCAAATTTATATGCGATTGCCCTGCCTGTTTTAAGTTCAGCCTTGAAAAAATCCAATTAATCCATTATATTATTTTGTTTACTATAATGTTTTACAGAGGTTAGAAATGCCAATTTACGAATATAAATGCAATGAGTGCGGTAAGGATTTTGAAACCCTGGTCATGGGCAGTTTTAAACCCCAGTGCCCTGAATGCGACAGTGAAGACTTGGCAAGACAGATGTCCAAATGCGGTTTTGTCTCCAAATCATCCGGCCCGGGCGGTGAGGTACAGACCACCACTTCCGCCGGCAGCTCCGGCTGTTCCGGCTGTCCCTCAACCAATTGCGGTTCCTGCAGCAGCAGTATAGGATAATAAACACCCCATGAAAACACACGTACGCATCGGCACCAGGGGCAGCCAACTGGCCCTCTGGCAGGCCAATTACATAAAGTCCCGTATTGAGCAGGCATTTTCCCGGGTCACGGTTGAGATCACCATCATCAAGACAACAGGCGACCGGATCACGGACCGCCCCCTGGCAGCCGTAGGGGGAAAGGGACTGTTTGTCAAAGAGATTGAAACAGCGCTTATGGAAAAGCGTATCGACCTTGCGGTTCATTCCATGAAGGATATGCCCGGTGAACTGCCCCCCGGTTTGACCATCGGTGCCGTTCCTGAACGGGAAAACCCCTTTGACGTATTGATTTCAAAAGAAGGCCGGAACCTGGCCGACTACCCCAAAGGCGCCAGGATCGGTACGTCCAGCCTGAGACGGGGCTCCCAGCTGAAACATGCCAGACCCGACCTTGACATCCTTTCCATCCGGGGAAACCTGGATACCCGCATCAAAAAGCTTAAAGCCGGGGATTATGACGCCATTGTCCTGGCTGCGGCAGGCCTGCGGCGGCTGGGCCAGGAGGCGGAGATCACAGAATACCTGAGTGAAACCACCATGGTGCCGGCGGTGGGTCAGGGAGCCCTCTGTATTGAGACCCGTGAGAACGATGAAGAGATGGCACCTATCATGGATGCACTGGATCACGGCCCCACACGGGTCTGCGTTGAAGGGGAGCGTGCCTTTCTCAAACAGATCGAAGGGAGCTGCCATATTCCCGTGGCCTGCTTCGGCAGGATCGAGGATGACGGAAATGTCCTGCTCACGGCAGTGGTGGCCTCGGAAGACGGAAAGGAAGTAATAAAAGAGACCATTACCTCACCGGCCGATACAATCGAGGCCAAGGGAAGGGAACTGGCTAAATTATTGCTTGAAAACGGCGGCAAACGCATATTGGAGAACTTGAATTCAGATGACAGTCAATAAAGGTAAAGTATTCCTCATCGGTGCCGGTCCCGGGGATCCCGGACTGCTCACCATCAAAGCCAAAGAGTGTATTGAATCCGCAGATGTGGTGGTCTACGACTACCTGGCCTCCCCCTACCTTCTGGAATATGCCCGCAAAGATGCGGAGATCATCTATGTGGGCAAAAAAGGCGGAGACCATACCCTGACCCAGGATAAAATAAATCTCCTGCTGGTGGACAAGGCAAGGGAGGGAAAAACAGTGGCCCGGCTCAAGGGAGGCGATCCCTTTGTTTTCGGACGCGGCGGAGAAGAGGCCCAGGAACTGCTGGAGGACGGTATCGCTTATGAAGTCATTCCCGGTGTCACCTCGGCGATTTCAGCACCGGCCTATGCAGGCATCCCCATCACCCACAGGGATCATACCTCCTTTGTATCCTTTATCACCGGTCATGAAAAACCGGGGAAAAAAGAGAGCCGGATGCAATGGGATGTATTTGCCAGGTCCGACGCCACCCTGGTTTTTCTCATGGGTGTAAAAAACCTGGCCAATATTGTTAAGAACCTTCTTGAAAACGGTAAGCCTGCGGATACGCCGGTGGCCCTTGTAAGATGGGGCACCACTACACGTCAGCAGACCGTGACCGGAACCCTTGAAACCATTGTTCAGGTGGTAAAGGAAGCCGGGCTCAAATCCCCTGCCATTATTGTGGTGGGTCATGTGGTTTCCCTCAGGGAAGAACTGGCATGGTTTGATAAAAAACCGCTCTTCGGGAAACGGATCGTCATCACCCGGGCCCGTGCCCAGGCCTCCGGTCTTGTGGCTGAACTGAACCGCCTCGGCGCCCAGTGTATCGAAATCCCCACCATTGAGATTGCTCCGCCCAAAGACATGGCTCCCATGGAAGCAGCCATCGCCGGCCTGGATAAATACCAATGGCTGGTCTTTACCTCTGTAAACGGGGTGAAGTTCTTCTTTGACACGCTCTTTGCAAAGGGTAAGGATGTGAGGGCCTTGGGGCATCTGAAGTTTGCCTGCATCGGTCCCGTTACCAAGGAACGCCTCGGGGACTATGGTATTGTCTCAGATATCCTGCCGGAAACCTACAGGGCGGAATCCGTTGTTGATGCCTTTGCCGGTGTGGGGATTTCAGGCAAAAAGGTATTGCTGCCCAGGGCCAAGAAGGCCAGGACCATCCTGCCCGAAGAGCTCACTAAAATGGGTGCACAGGTGGATGAGGTAACCGCCTATGAAACCGAACTCACCGATGAGGGCAGGCAGACCCTGATCGATATGCTGAAGGACAATGCCATTGACGCGGTCACCTTTACCTCGTCTTCAACCGTGAGCAACTTCATGACGCTGCTTGACGGAGAAAACGGCAAGGCATTGTTAAAGGATGTTACCCTGGCCAGCATCGGCCCCATTACATCTGATACGGCAAGATCCCTGGGCCTTGAACCCGGCATTGAGGCAGATCCCTATACCATCCCGGGATTGATAGAGGCCCTGCTGACCCATTACGCAACAGAACAGGATTAGGACCTGATATGATCGCCGGAAACCGCGCAATTAACTATTTAAGAATTTCAGTAACGGACCGGTGTAATTTCAGGTGTAAATACTGTGTCCCCTCAAGTCCGTTTAAGGTGATTGAGCATGATAAAATCGCCCGGTACGAGGAAATATTAAGGATTACCAGGCTGGCCTGTGACCTCGGCATTACCAAGGTCAGGATCACGGGGGGAGAACCTTTTGTCCGCAAGGGGATCTTCTCCTTCCTGGAAAAGCTGTGCAGGATCGACACCCTTAAGGATGTCTCCATCACCACCAACGGCGCCCTGCTGAACCGGAAAAAGATCAGGATGCTTATGGATATGGGTATCCGGCGGCTGAATTTCAGCCTGGATACCCTGGATCCGTCAAAATTTGCACGCATCACCGGCCGGGACCGTTTCAATAAGGTCTGGGATGCCATTCAAACCGCCCACACAATGGGCATCTCACCCATAAAAATCAATGCTGTGGCGTTGCGGGGGGTTAACGACGATGAAATCCGGGCCATTGCCGGCCTTACCCTGAAGTATCCCTTTCACATCCGCTTTATCGAATACATGCCCATGGGTGACTCCGATGTTGAAAAACAGCAGCAGATCCTGACCCGGGAAATCCAGGAACGGATAACAGAGACACTCGGCCCCCTGGAACCGGTTAAACTGGAGAAAAACGACGGTCCGGCCAAGAAGTTCAAACTGGACGGTGCAGAAGGTATCCTGGGATTCATCACCCCGGTCAGTTCCCATTTCTGCAGTGAATGCAACCGCCTTCGCCTGACCTCCCGCGGCACGATACGCCCCTGCCTGCTGAAAAACTATGAAACAGATATTCTCACCCCCTTGCGGGACGGGGCCGATGACCTGGCCTTAAAGCAGATCATCGAATCCGCCCTCACCCAGAAGCCCCTGTTCCATGATCTGGGCAGCCGCACACCAAAGGATTTGCCCATCAGCCATATGACGTCCATCGGCGGCTGATTTCCCGGGCGAATTTCCGGCGGTTGGCATTACCTGATTAAAAAAAAGGGGGAGTCCTCTCAATATCCGGGGCCGGGGCAGCCTATTCTTTCTGTTTTCTACTCATGATTTCAGCCGCCTCCCGGTTGGATCCCAGGAGAATGGATATCCACTGGGTGGATTCCTTTCCGCCCAGGGCAATCTTAACCGCCATGGTCAGGGGAACGGACAGCAGCATTCCCACCGGCCCCAATACCCAGCCCCAGAATGCCAGGGAGAGAAAAACCACCAGGGTGGACAGGCCAATGCCCCTGCCCATTATCTTGGGTTCTACCACAGAGCCCACCAGTACATTAACCAGTAAAAATCCCAGGGCAGCCACCAGGGCGGAGCCCGCTCCCAGCTGGATCAGTGCCAGCAGTACCGCCGGTACAGCCGCTATGATGGACCCGATATTCGGTATATAGTTCAGCAGAAAGGCAAACACCCCCCACATCACAGGATAATCCACACCCTGGAACATAAGCCAGAAGGCAATGATTACACCGGTGGCGGCACTGGTCAGGGTCTTGATCCCCAGATACCGGTTTACCCCGTCCGTGATTTCCGTATACTTGCTCAAATCCCCATTGCCGTCTTCGGACAGGGCCCGCAGCTTGTTGGGAAAGCCTGCGGCTTCGGACAGGATAAACAAAAAGGTCAGGAAGACAAAAAAGGTATTTGTCAGCACACCGCCAAGACCGTTCAGCATATTGGCCACCAGCCCCAGGATCCGGCTGGGATTGAAAAGCTCCGTTATCTTGTCCGCCTCCACTTCAATGCCGTAGTTGGACAGCAGTTTAAAGCTGCCGGACATCAGCGCCATCAGACGCTCCTGGTAAAAGGTAAGGTTCTTTGAAAAGTCGGCAATTGAAGAGGATACAAGAGAGACCAGGATGACCTGGGCAAGAATCACCCCTGCCATGAGCAGCAGGATACTCACGATGCTCGGAACGCCCTTTCGCTGCATCCAGTACAGGGGCGGTGCACAGATAATGGCCAGAAAACCGGCCAGCAGAAAGGGGACCACCAGAACCGCAGCCGATTTCATCCCGGCCACCACCACGACAAAGGCGGCACACCCCACCAAAGACCCGCCCCTCATTCGTATTGTATCCATATTGTTTTCCTTGCACCTGTGAAATGACTGTTGACGATAGGTCTTTCTACCCCAGGCCATTGCTTAAAGTCAAGCATGGACCGGTGGTCCGGCAGGGTGAGCTGCCAGCAGGCCCGGCACCATAAAACGCCGGTGCATTCCCGGATATTAAAGAAAAGGTTGGCAGTATTCAAAATAGTTCTGTAGGATCTATGAAAAGCATATAAGACATTATCCGCGTTATAATTCATTGTTAATGGGATTGTTTCAATAAAACAAAAGGACATCAATCACTTCTGTTGAGTATTTAAACTGATAAAAGGGAAGGGGTGGAATGCTGAAAATCAATTACAAATCAATAGGGTTAACCTTGCTGGCCTGCCTCACTATTCTTTTGGGAACATCCTTACATACCTTTGCAGCTGACCGGACCTATATATTGAGTTACAGTCCGGGTACGCTTTTTCACCAGCTGGTGAGAGATCGTATAAAAAAAGTTTACGAGCGTGCCGGACTGGAGGTCGAGTGTATTGCCCTGCCCCACAACCGTTCCCTGGTCAGTGCTAACGAGGGAACGGTTGATGGAGATGTGGGACGGGTGCCGTCGGTGGAAGAAAAATACCCCAACCTCCTGCGTGTGAATGTTAAACTGATGGATTTGAACGGGGCTGTGTACACGGCCAGAACCGACATCGGGCAATACTCGGCAGATCTTCTGAAAACCCGTAAGACAGCCTATGTCCTTGGCGTCCGCTGGCCTGAAAAAAAAATGGAAGGGCTGAAAGCGGTAAAGGTCAGGGATTATCACTCACTTTTTGAGATGCTCTTACAGAACCGGGTCGATATTGCCCTTGCAACAGAGGCAAGTGCCCGCTCAACCATAGAAAAACTGGGGCAAAGGGCAGAAAGAATACACCGGCTTGACCCCCTCGTGCTCACAGCCCCGATTTATCACTACCTGAACAAAAAAAATGCCGGTATCATACCTTTGCTGGAAAAGACGCTGGAAGAGATGAACTCAGAAGGGGAATAGGATGAATGAGAAAGCCCTAAAGCGCCTCTTCTTTTTCTGCGGCATTATGATAGCACTCTGGGCCGGTCTGCCCCCGGAGCGGGGCTGGGCGGCTGACCGGGAGTTTGTCTTCTATACAGGTGCCCAGTCTCCCATCAAGGAAATTCTGGAGGAGCGTCTCAAAGAGGCGTTCAGGCGTTTCGGGGAAGACAGCAGGCTCATTGCCACGGGTTCGGCCCAGCGGGCACTGCTTATGGCAAATGAATACGGGGACGGGGATGCAATGCGGGTGCCGCAAATAAAGACAATCGCTCCGGACCTGACCACCAACCTGTTCCAAATTCCGGAGCCGATAATCGCAATTAGCTTTTATGTGTACACAAAAAAAGAGGACCTCAGAATAAACGGCTGGGAATCCCTGGCCGACTATCATAACGGACTCAGAAACGGTACAAAAATATTAGAAAAGAACATACCCGGGCGGACCACCATATTGCCTGATTCCGTGAGATTAATGAAAATGCTTGACCAGGGGCGTCTTGATACGGTTACAGAACATGATATGATCGGTGATGCGGTTATCCGGGATTTAAATCTTCCGGGGATACTGAAACTTCGCCCCGCCCTGGTAGAACTGCCCGGGTATTGTTTTATTAATAAAAAATACAAACATCTTATCTCAAAAATAGCAATGGCCCTGGCTGACATGAAAACCGACGGATCATTTGCATCAATTAAAGAAAAGGTAATTCAAGGTAGTTTCCACCATGCCCCCCAATAACACTGCCGGCAGTAAAAGTTTAAAGAGGACCCTGAATACCCAGATAGGGATTGTGGTTTTGATCGTGGGATTTATCATCGGTATCCTTTTTTTTCTTTTCTCATTTCAGATGGACGAAAAGAAATTCCAAAACGATATCCGCATTCAGACAAAGCACCTTGCAGATACATTCACCCAGCAATTGTGGCTGTTTGACCACAATACCAGTCAGCTGCTGGCTGACCTGGCAGTCGAATCCCCCGGCATCACGGCACTCCGGATCCGGGATCACCATAAAAATATCATTATTGAAAGCGGAACTTTCTCTGATACCAAAGAGACAACGATCGTCAAGCCGCTTCGCCATGACGGAGAAACACTGGTCGGATACATTGATATCAACTTTGTGAATGACACCTGGAAAGAATATGAAACTGTCATCATCATCTCAGGACTCTCCATGATGGGACTGATCATCATTATAAGTTATCTTTCCATCTCTTCTATTTTGAACCGCCACCTTGTCAGGCCCCTTGAACGTCTTCAAAAAGACATGACCGGACTTACCTCAGGGACGTTTAAGCGGTCTGAAATCAAAGGCCAGAAAACGGAAATACAGAATATAATTGACAGGTTTAACCGCATGGCCTCGGCTCTGGCCGACCGGGAGGCATCCCAGAAGCGTGTGGAAAAACAGCTCTCAAAAGAGAAAAATTTCATGGAAGCGCTGATAGATACGCTTCCCGGTCTGTTCTATGTATACGAGGACGGCTCCCTGATCCGGTGGAATCGAAATTTTGAGATTGTGGCAGGCCTCACACAGGAGGAGATGACAGGCAGGTCCTTTGAGGAATGGGTGGTTGAAGAAGACAAGGTCAGGGTTGTCAAAACCATGAATGAGGCCATGGAACTCGGGGGTACGTCAATCGAAGTCAATCTCCGGTTTAAAAAAGAGCCTGTTCCCTATCTTCTGACAGCAACCAATTTATGCACCGACCGGAAAAACTTCATCCTTGGTGTCGGTATTGACCTGACAAACCGGAAGGAACTTGAAAAGGCACTGCACCATGCCCAGAAGATGGAGTCCATAGGGACCCTTGCCGGCGGCATTGCACATGATTTCAACAATATCCTGTTTCCCCTGCTGGGATATGCGGATATGCTCCGGGAAGACCTGTCAGATACCCCCCTTCTCAAGAAAAAGGCAGACGAGATATTAAAGGCCGGCAACAGGGCAAAAAATTTAGTCCAGCAAATCCTCACCCTAAGCCGGAAAAACGACCAGGAATACGGGCCGTTGAGGATACAGTCCATATTAAAGGAAGCTGTCGAACTACTGAGGGCCTCGATCCCTAAAACAATAAAAATAGAGATTGATATTGACCAGGAATGCGATTTCGTGGTTGCCGACGCCACCCAGATCCATCAGATCATCATGAACCTGTCCACCAATGCATACCATTCAATGCAGGACTCGGGCGGCCTGTTGAAAATCGCCCTTGGGCAGGTTGAAATTACGGGGACACCGGAAGAGCGGTCCGGCCTGAAACCCGGGAACTATGCGTGTCTTGAGATTGTTGATACCGGGACCGGGATTGAAGAGAGTGCCATGGATAAAATATTTGATCCCTATTTTACAACAAAAAAAACAGGCAAAGGGACCGGCCTGGGGCTTTCAATCGTCCGGGGAATCGCACAGAATTGTAACGGGGATGTAGCTGTGGACAGCAAGGTGGGAAGGGGCACACAGGTCCGTGTATACCTGCCCGTTGCCCGGTCCGGCGCTGATGCTCCGGCCCCGGTGCCAAACCATCCCCTTGAAAAAGGCACAGGGCGGATCCTGGTCGTGGATGACGAAGAGGCTATTGCCTTCATGGAAAAATCACTATTGGAAAGGCTGGGATACAAGGTTACCGCTGTTGTCGGAAGCAAAAATGCACTGAGTGTGTTCGAGCGTCATCCGGACCAATATGATTTAATGATCACTGATATGACCATGCCGGATATGACAGGCCTGCAGCTCGCAGAGAAGATTCGGTACCTGCGCCCCGGTCTGCCGGTTATTATCTGTTCCGGATTCAGCGAGCAGATTAATTCAAAAACCATTGAAGAGAATAATATTCAGGGGTATCTGGCCAAACCCATGGAAAAAATTGACATCGCCCGGACCCTGGAGGGGATCTTGACTGCATCCCGGGAGAATAATTAATCCCGGGCAGCGCACTGCCCTGAAACACAAAATTCAAACTCTTCTTGCCCATCACCGGTTAAAATGGTAGATTGTCTCATTCATTTCGTACTTTACCGGATTTCAAATTGTTCTCCCGCTCCGTGCTGAGCTATTCTTAACCTGCAGTTCTGCGGTTTTCAATTCCGCAGG
>JAKSAX010000368.1 GCA_022361395.1 Desulfobacterales bacterium
CCAATAGGCCTGTCCTCGGGCTTGAGGCCTGAACGCGCCCGCCGGACAGCATTGGACACCGCATCAATGGCACGGGACTGGCCAATGACCCGCTTCTGAATTGCCGCTTCCATCCGGACCAGTTTCTCCTGCTCCCCCCTGAGCATCTTGGACACGGGGATACCGGTCCAGGCGGAAACCACCTCTGCCACATCCCCCTCTTCCACGTCTTCTTTCAGCATCTGCCGGGTTTCCTGGAGGGTACCCAGGCTCTGTTTTTTCTCTTCCAGATCCCTGTTAAGCTGTGCCAGGGTGCCGTAGCGGATCTGGGCCACCTGTTCCAGGTCTCCGTTTCGCTCTGCCACCTGCGCCCGGGTCTGCAGCCGGTCAATCTCTTCCCGTATCCCTGAAATCTCCTGAATCAGGGACTTTTCACTGTCCCAGTGGAGTTTAAGGGGCCGGATCTCCTCTTTCATGGCAGCGATCTGCTTGTCCAGTATGCCAAGACGCTCCTTTGAGGCAGGATCCTTTTCCTTGATCAGGGCCTGGCGTTCGATTTTTGCCTGGGTGATCCTGCGCTGAATCTCGTCAATTGCCCTGGGCATGGAATCTATTTCAATACGAAGCCTTGAGGCGCATTCATCAATAAGATCAATGGCTTTATCCGGCAGAAACCGGTCTGCGATATACCTGTTGGACAGGGTGGCCGCAGCAACAATGGCGGAATCCTTGATCCGGATACCGTGATGGACCTCATACTTCTCCTTTAACCCCCTCAGGATGGAAATCGTATCCCCCACTGTGGGTTCCTTAGCCAGAACGGGCTGGAACCGCCGCTCAAGTGCCGCATCCTTTTCAATATACTTCCGGTACTCATCAAGGGTGGTGGCCCCGACACAGCGAAGGCTGCCCCGGGCCAGTGCAGGCTTAAGCATGTTGGAGGCATCCACGGACCCCTCTGCCGCTCCGGCGCCGACCACGGTGTGAAGTTCATCTATAAAAAGGACCACTTCGCCTTCAGCAGACTCTACCTCTTTCAGCACAGCCTTGAGCCTGTCCTCAAACTCTCCCCGGAACTTTGCGCCGGCCAGGAGCGCCCCCATGTCCAGGGCCACCACCCGCCGGTTTTTCAATGCATCGGACACATCTCCCTCAACGATACGCTGGGCCAGGCCTTCCACAATGGCAGTCTTACCCACACCCGGCTCCCCGATAAGCACGGGATTGTTTTTCCTGCGGCGGGAAAGCACCTGGACAATACGCCTGATCTCTTCATCCCTGCCGATCACGGGATCCAGCTTCCCGCTCCGGGCAAGGTCGGTTAAATCCCTGCCGAATTTTTCCAGGGCCTGGTACTTGTCTTCCGGATTCTGATCCGTGACCTGATGATTTCCCCGGATCTCTTTAAGCACGGAGAAAACAGCCTCCCTGGTCACCCCTGATTTGCCCAGGATCTCAGAAGCACTTCCCCTGACAAGTATAAGGCTGATCAGGATATGCTCCAGGCTGACGTACTGATCCTTCATCTTTGAGGCTTCCTTGAATGCCAGATCCAGCATCTTTCTTCCGTCTGAAGACAGGTAAGGCTCTGCAGCCCCTGACACCTGAACCATCCCGGCCAGGGTCCGGTCAATGGCCTGAACCAGGTCCCCGGGGCTGACACCGATTTTATTGAGTATAGACACGGCGATCCCCTGGGCATCCCCGAGCATGGCAGATAAAAAATGGATCGGTTCAATGGCCTGATGACTTCTCTCAACAGCCAGATCGTGGGCTTGCTGAACCAATTCTTGGGACTTTACGGTAAGTTTGTCAAATGTCATATCATACCTCCACAATTCATATGCATTACTTTTTAAATTAATACGAATAAAGTAATACGTATTTTTCACCGGTCAATGTCGTTTTTTATTATTTTCACCAGGACCGGGGCATTCTCCATTGCCGCGTTGACAACCCCCACCTTGTGGTATATTTTATGACATTAAAATTAACAGCATAATTAACCGCATATATCTGGAATAAAACCTTCTATGGACAGCCGGAAATTTAAAATAGTAAGAGCGCGACTGGACAAAACCCAGAAAGAACTGGCCCAGCTTCTGGGTATTTCCATTAAAGCCATTCACAGCTATGAACAGGGATGGCGAAAAATTCCCCACCATGTGGAACGCCAGCTGCTTTTCCTTTTATCACGTGTGACAGGAAGAACAAATACCAAAAAATGCTGGGATATCAACAAGTGTCCCGAAGCCAGACTGGAAAAATGCCCGGCCTGGGAGTTTCAGGCAGGGGACCTGTGCTGGTTTATCAACGGGACCAAGTGCAGCGGCGAGGCCCACAACTCGTGGGAAAACAAAATGGAAGAGTGCAGGACCTGCAATGTCTTTTTAACCTTTTTTAAAAATGAACAAGGAATCATCACCAATGAATGAGTTTATCATGGACAGTCCTGACTGCCATACCGATCGGGAGACCATGTCTGAACAGCGTAAGGCATTGCCCAAAGCCATAGAAGAGATCATGACATCCCTGGAAGATGAGTCCTGTTTTGCCCATATCGGGGACGAGCCCATCCACTTTTCCACCTCTGTTAAGGAGATGATAGACAAGTTCAGGGAGATCCTGTTTCCCGGCTATTTTGCCAGTGAAAAAGTAGACTCGGCCAACCTGCCCTATCACATGGGCCAGGCAGTCTCACAACTTTACGAGATCCTGTCCGAACAGGTCATCCACGTCCTGCGCCACGACTGCCTCCGCTACGACCTTGCCTGTGCCGAGTGCGAACCCCGGGGCAATGACGTGGCCCTGAAGGTGATCCAGGCCATTCCGGATCTGCGCCGTTGCCTGGCCGAAGATGTCAGGGGGGCCTTTGAAGGGGATCCGGCCGCCAAAAGCCATGATGAGGTTATCTTCTCATATCCCGGCCTTTATGCAATCACCGTTTACAGGATTGCCAATATCCTCCATAATTTTAAGATCCCCCAGCTGCCCAGGATCATGTCGGAATATGCACACAGCCTGACCGGTATTGATATTCATCCCGGGGCAACCATCGGCAAACGGTTCGTCATTGACCACGGTACCGGTATCGTCATCGGAGAGACCTCCATCATAGGAGACAATGTCAGGATCTATCAGAATGTTACCATCGGTGCCCTGTCCCTGCCTCCGGATGCCGGAGAAAAACTGCGCTGGGCCAAACGCCACCCCACCATTGAAGATGATGTCATCGTATATTCAGGCGCCACCATCCTGGGCGGAGAGACCGTCATCGGCACCCGGTCGGTTGTGGGCGGCAATGTCTGGCTTACCCGTTCCATTCCTGCGGACACCAAGGTGTTTATTGAAAACCCCAGACTTATTATCAAAAACCAGGAAAAGGACCCTATCCATGAAAAAATTAGCTGACCTGACCCAGGCCTGCGGCAACACTCCCCTGGTCTACCTTGCAAATGCCTCCAAAGACTGCGGTGCGGACCTGTATGCCAAACTTGAGTATTTTAACCCCATGTCCAGTGTAAAGGACCGCATCGGCCGCGCAATGATCGAAGCCGGCATTCAGGACGGCAGTATAAAACAGGACACCCTGATCGTGGAGCCCACCTCGGGCAATACCGGTATTGCCCTGGCCTTTGTCTCCCGGATAAAGGGACTGAAACTTATTCTCACCATGCCTGAGACCATGAGTAAGGAGCGCCAGCAGTTGCTGCGCCATCTAGGTGCCGAACTGGTGCTGACCCCGGGAGCCAAAGGGATGAAGGGCGCCATTGCCGAGGCCCACCATATTGTGGAGACCCACGGCAATGCCTTTATGCCTGATCAATTCGCCAATCCGGCCAACCCTGAAATCCACAGGCAGACCACAGGCCCTGAAATCTGGGAAGCCACAGGCGGGGAAATCGATATTTTCGTGGCCGGTGTCGGGACCGGCGGCACCCTGACCGGGGTGTCCGAGATGATAAAGGCCAAAAAACCGGATCTCATATCTGTTGCGGTTGAGCCCAAGGATTCTCCGGTGATTTCAGGCGGAGACCCGGGCCCCCATAAAATCCAGGGTATCGGCGCCGGTTTTATCCCGGCCAACCTGAATACCGGGATCATTGACCAGATCATCCAGGTCGAGTCGGATGATGCCCTGGCCGCTGCCAGGCAATTGGCCAAGGGGAACGGAATTCTCTGCGGCATTTCCTCGGGCGCCAACTTCCATGCAGCCTTTGAGGCCGGCAGGCAGAACCCGGGCAAAACCATTGTTTTTGTAGCCTGCGACACCGGAGAACGGTATATCAGCACAGACCTGTTCAACTTAGAAGCATAGGGGAATCCCGGCTGCCGCTAAACCGCCCGAAAGACTATCCTTCAGTCAGGATGGCTTAAAAATTTGAATATTGAGCCAAAAGGCAATTTTTAAGCCTGCCCCTGACTTGCCAACCTGATTTCTATGCATAAGTTATTGCATTTGAATCAGGGGCAGATATGGACCGGAAATTTAATGGCGCGTTGTTTGGACTGGCAGCTTTTGCAGCCTGGGGGCTTTTACCCGCCTATTGGAAACAGCTTCAGGCGGTAAATCCGTTTGAGATTCTCTGCCACAGAATTGTCTGGTCCTGTATCTTTCTCCTGGGCATCATTTCCTACCAAAAAAGATGGGATGAACTTAAGACCATTTTACGGAACCCCTCAGCACTGAAGGGCCTTGTCCTCAGCGGCATTCTCATAGGTTTCAACTGGTTTATCTATATCTGGGCCGTTAATTCGGGCCGGGTGGTGGAAACCAGTTTAGGTTATTATATGAATCCCATGCTCAACGTGATTATGGGATTTTTCCTTCTGGGAGAACGGTTCAGCCGGCTTCAATGGGTTGCCGTGTTCTTTGCAACGGCAGGCGTAACTTACTCCCTTGCAGGTTATGGGGCTCTCCCCGTTTTTGCCCTGGGTCTGGCATTCAGCTTCGGGCTCTACGGATTTTCCAGAAAAAAAATCAATGCCGCACCTATTCCGGGCCTGTTCATTGAAACCCTGGTACTGATCATTCCGGCTCTGGCCTATATCGGTTACCGGACACTGGCCGCAGGCAGCCCTGTTTTCAGGGATACCGGCATTACGCTCTGGAGCATAGGATCAGGCGTGGCCACCAGTCTTCCCCTGCTCTGGTTTGCGGCCGCAGCCAAAAGACTGAACCTGTCGACCCTCGGCATCATCCAATACCTTGCCCCCTCCATCGCATTTATCCTGGGTGTCTTTGTTTATAAAGAGCCTTTCACACGCCACAGCCTCATCACCTTTGGGTTTATCTGGCTTGGGGTCTTGCTTTACATCTGGGAATCCCTGCCCAGGCACCGGAGATGAACAAAGGGGCATGGAGATGACGCCTTAAGTATTCAGGCACTCTGAAATATCCCGGGTGTACCGGCGTTTTTTCAAGTTTTCTTGACTTCACATCGTGAAAAACAGATACTGTGGCAATAATTATCAGAGATATAAATCTGCCATTACAATTCG
>JAKSAX010000519.1 GCA_022361395.1 Desulfobacterales bacterium
ACCCCGTTTTTCGAACTATCCCTGCTGGCCGGCTTTGGCATGGGGTACCCGGGGGTGGATGATGTACCCTGCGCCGGCATCGTCACCGGCATCGGACAAATCCACGGCAACTGGACCATGATCATGGCCAACGATTCCAGGGTCAAGGCAGGCACCTATTTTCCCATTACCCTGAAAAAACATATGCGGGCTCAGACCATTGCGGAAAAATGCGGCCTGAACTGCGTCTATATTGCCGATTCAGGCGGGGTATTCCTGCCCATGCAGGCGGATGTGTTTCCCGACGACCAGCATTTCGGGTCCATATTTTACAACATGGCCAGGATGTCGGCCAAAGGGCTGCGCCAGGTCACCCTGAGCACCGGCGGCAACACGGCCGGCGGCGCCTATATCGTATTCATGGCCTGCGAGTCCATCATGATCGACCGGCAGTCCTTTTCATTCCTGGGCGGACCGCCCCTGGTGAAGATGGCCACAGGCGAAGACATCTCCGCCGAAGACCTGGGAGGCGCCAAGGTCCACACCGGGGTTTCCGGCGGGGCAGACCATCTCTGTGCCGACCAGACAGAGGCCATCGGCCGGGTCAGGGAACTCTTGTCCCTTACCGCCCCCCAGACAACCCATCTCCACCGATACCAGGAGCAGGAGCCCTCCATCCCCCTGGACAGCCTTTACGATGCTCTGCCAGTCTCCCCCCACCAGGGAATGAACGGCTACGAGGTGATCCAGGCCATTGCTGACGGTTCCTATTTTATCGAGGCAAAGAAAAACTTTGCACCGGGACGTGCCTCCAACATCCTCACCGGAAAGATCCGGATCAAGGGACTGCCCGTGGGGGTCATCTGTTCCAACAATGCAGGCATCATCTTCCATGAGGCAGCCAAAAAGGTAACCGAATGGGTGGTCAGATGTTCCTATGAAAAAATCCCTCTGCTGTTTATCCAGGGCGCACCCGGGTACATGGTGGGGTCGGATTCGGAACATGCCGGCATCGGAAAATACGGGGCGGACATGGTACGGGCGGTCTCCTGTGCCCAGGTGCCCAGAATCCAGCTGGTGATCGGGCCTGACAACGGGGCTGCCAATTATGGGATGTGCGGCAGGGCCTACCGGCCCCACTTCCTCTTCTCCACCATGCGGGCCAGAACATCCGTCATGAGCGGGAAAAGTGCCGGCGGCGTCCTGCTCTCCATTGAACAGGCCAAGCGGCAGCGGACCGGCACCCCCATGACCGAAGACGAGATCGCCGCCTTCCAGCAGAAGATGATAGATAAGTACGACGGGGAGGCCCATCCCTTTTTCTGCGGCTCCCGCCTGCTCAACGACCGGGTATTGAAATTTCACGAAATCCGTGACTGGCTGGCCATGGCCTTTGAGGTCAGCCTGCTCAAACCCATTGATGATCCCACATTTGGAAACTTCCGGTTTTAAGGGGGAAACAGGCACAATAAAGAGAGTAAAGTTAGACTTGTACAAATGAATAAAATGGGTATAGAACATGGATATGATGTGGACAGAATCCTTAGGGCTGGGCAACCAACAGGAAAAACCGTTGGCACGTGGCTGGGAACGACGCCATGATCAACGGCAGCACCCTGAAGGAAGGTTAACATGCCCGCCCGGGCTGGCCAAATTCAAGGAGAAGCTGGGTGAAACACCGGATCAAATCCTACCCAAATCTTAAACCGGCACCCGGCTCCTGACCTGCATCGGATCAGGGACCGGTACACCAAAGGAGATGCCATGGAAAAACAAGACAAAACCCCACATATCAACGTGGATTATTTTGAGGATCTTACCGGCAATATTGACAATGGTGAGACCGGAGATGTGGATGAGGTAGGGACACGGATCCGGCAGCTCCGGCAGGAACGGGGAATCTCTCTTGAAGACCTGTCCAGCCTGACGGGTTTTGAGGTCAGCCGGCTGGAGGATATTGAAAGCGGCCGGGAAAAACCACAGCTGGGTATGGTGATGAAATTGTCCAAAGCCCTGGATGCAGCCGTGGGCCGCCTGGTTTCCGGCATGGGCACCAAACTTTACTCCATCACCAAAAAGAACGAGCGCAGACAGATTGCCAGATCCGCATCAAAAACCGGCAAACAAAATGTCTACTCCTATATGAGCCTTGCCCCTGAAGTCCAGGGACGGCACATGGAAGCCCTCATTGTCCAGCTTGAAAAAACCGAGGACAGCGAGATCTCCGTTCATAACGGGGAGGAGTTCATCTTTGTCCTGGAGGGGGTGGCCAGCCTGACCATCGCCAAGGAATCCCATGACCTGGAGCCCGGGGATTCTGCCTATTATCTGTCAACGACGCCCCATCATCTTACGGCAAAAACCGAAAAAGCAACTATTCTTGCAGTTCTCTATGAATAAGGAGGTCATTTTATGTCTGAATTGCTGTGGCAGCCGTCTGAACAGCGGATACACTCGACTAATATGTACCGGTTCATGAGCAAGGTAAATGACCGGTTTGGTAAGAATTTTAAAGATTATCCCGCACTCTGGGAATGGTCAGTGGATAACCTTGAAGATTTCTGGGCACTGGCCTGGGATTTCCTGGACATAAAGGCGTCACAGCCCTATGAGCAGGTAATCCGGGATAAGGATAAAATGCCGGGGGCAAAATTCTTCACCGGATCAAAACTCAACTTTGCCGAAAACCTGCTCAGGTTCAGAAATGACAACACGGCTCTGGTGTTCAGGGGCGAAGACAAGGTCCGGCGGACACTGACCTACAACCAGCTTTACGATGAGGTGGCCAAAACCGCAGCCGCCCTTCAGGCCGTGGGGGTGGCCCCGGGAGACCGGGTGGTGGGATTTGTTCCCAATATGCCTGAATCCATCATTGCCATGCTGGCCGCCACAAGCTTGGGCGCTGTCTGGTCCTCCTGTTCCCCGGACTTCGGCATCAAAGGGGTGCTGGACCGGTTCGGTCAGACCCGGCCCAAGGTATTGTTCACCGCAGACGGATACTATTTTAAAGGCAAGCCCCTTGACAGTATCGAGCGGATCGCCGGTATTGTAAAGGAACTGCCATCCATTGAAAAAATTGTGGTTGTCCCCTATATCAGCGAAGAACCTGATATTTCCGCCCTTCCCAATGCAGTGCACTTCAAGGATTTTAAGGACCCGGATGTAACTGAGATCAATTTCGCCCAGATGAACTTTGATGATCCCCTGTATATCATGTACTCTTCCGGCACCACAGGGCTGCCCAAATGCATGGTCCAGAGCATCGGCGGTGTATTGCTCCACCAGAAAAAAGAGCTGGTCCTCCACACCGATCTCACGGAGGAAGATACCATTTTCTACTTCACCACCTGCGGGTGGATGATGTGGAACTGGCTGACAACCTCCCTGAGCACGGGCGCCACCCTGGTGCTCTTTGACGGCAATCCCTTTCATCCTGGCCCGGAAGCCCTCTGGCAGATGGCACAGGATGAAAAAATAACCGTATTCGGCACCTCTGCCGGATATATCGAAGCCCTGAAAAATGCCGGGGTAAAACCCAGGGAGCAATTTGATTTAAGTGCCTTAAAATCCGTTCTGTCCACGGGTTCTCCCCTGTCCGATGAAAACTTTCACTTTATCTACGACCATGTGAAAAAAGATCTTCAGTTGGCATCGATCTCCGGCGGATCAGACCTCAACGGCTGCTTTGCCCTGGGCAATCCCATGGGCCCGGTATACGTGGGGGAACTCCAGTGCAGGGCACTGGGCATGAAGGTCTATGCCTATGATCCCGGCGGAAAGCCCGTGGTGGACGAACAGGCGGAGCTGGTCTGCACCGCCCCCTTCCCCTCCATGCCCATATACTTCTGGGGGGATGATGACGGGGCCAAGTATCATTCCGCCTATTTTGCCCACTACCCCAATACATGGACCCACGGAGACTTTGTTAAGGTCACGCCCAGGGGCGGGATGATCATGTTCGGACGGTCGGATGCCACGCTCAACCCGGGGGGTGTCCGCATCGGCACGGCTGAAATCTACCGGCGGCTGGATGCCATGATCGAAATTGATGATTCCGTTGTAGTGGGCCAGCCCTGGAACAACGACGTAAGGGTCATCCTGTTTGTAAAACTGGCCCAGGGACTCACCCTCACCCCGGAACTGGAAGACAGGATAAGAAAAGACATACGTACCCATGCCTCCCCGCGGCATGTACCTGCAAAGATCATTGAGACCCCGGATATCCCCTATACCCTGAATATGAAAAAGGTGGAACTGGCCGTCCGGCATATGATCGAAGGCAGGGAGGTCAAAAACAAGGATGCCCTGAAAAATCCGGAGTCACTGGATTTTTTCGGCAGCTGCGAGGAATTGAAAACCTGATGACACCCCTATTAGACGAATCCGTACAATCCCATTACGCCTGCCCGGATCTGGCAAAGAAGATCCGGGCAGGTATCGAACGCTCGGGTAAAAATGTCGAGGACCTCTCTGTCAGGGACCTCGGCCCCGTGGACCAGCTTCACACAGGGGGCGGGCCTGCCACCCTCTCCCTCATGGAAAAGGCAGGGCTTCACCAGGGGGCTGAAATTCTGGATGCAGGATGCGGCATCGGTGGATCATCACGGCTTATTGCTGAACATTTCAAGCTCAATGTCACCGGTATTGACCTGGCTCCGGATTTTGTTGACACGGCCGGCACCCTTACCCGGTGGTGCGGACTGGACCGGAAAAGAAACATAAATTTCCGCCAGGGATCTGTTCTGGACCTGCCCTGTGAAGACCTCTTTTTTGATGCGGTTCTATGCCAGCATATCCTCATGAACATCCGGGACAAAGCAACGGCTTTGGCTGAATTTTACCGGGTTCTCAAGCCGGGGGGCAAACTAATCCTCCATGAGATAACGGACGGTCCCGGGCCGGCTCCCCGAATGCCGGTTCCCTGGGCGGCTGATACCTCCATCTCCTTTTTGACACCCTGGAAAGAGGTGACGGAGATAATGGAAAAAACAGGGTTTACCCCTGAATTTTTCTCTGATGAAACCGGGAACAGCGCTCTCTGGTGGAAAAAAGTCAATGCATTTACGGCAAAATCCCCTCCCCGGCCTCTGAATCCCGGGATTGTATTCGGAGATAATGCCGCATTGTTCGGCCCGAACATGGAGATTAATTTTTCAAGCCGGTCTGTCTGCTGTATTGAGGCGATTCTGATCAAACCGTAATCCTTTGATCCGGGCGGCTTGAAGTAATCCAGGCATGTATTACTATACCTGTTGAGCTTCCGATAAACCCCAAACACCTTAAAAGGAGATCCAATGATAACGGAAAAACTGCAGGATGCCATTAATTACCAGATCAACAGGGAATTGTTTTCAGAGTATTACTATCTGTCCATGGCCTCTTATTTCAATGCCACGGGATTGAGCGGGTTTGAAAACTTCTTCCTGGTCCAGGTGGAGGAAGAGCGCTTCCATGCCATGAAAATGTACCGGTTCCTCAATGAAAAAGGCGGCCGGGTCGCCCTTCAGGCAATCGAAGCCCCGAAAACGGAATTCAAATCCCCCCAGGAGGTTTTCCAGCTTGCCTATGATCATGAGAAACTGGTATCAGGGCTGATCAATGATCTCATGGACCTGGCCATTTCGGAAAATGACCATGCTGCCAGGAATTTTCTGAACTGGTTTGTTGAGGAACAGGTTGAAGAGGAGGCCTCCATGGAAACCATCCTGAACAAGCTTAAACTGGTCAACGGAGAGGGCCACGGCCTTCTCATGCTGGATGCCGAACTTGCCCAGCGCGTCTTTACCCCCCCTGCCAAATAGCCTCCGCCCCTGCCTGGCAAACAGGCAGGGGTTATTTCATTGCTTCGCGATTCAATTGCTTTTAATTCATATTCTTTTCTATAAATGCATATTTTTCGCATTTAATTCTATTTTTTATGCAATTTCGAGAATTTTTCTCTTGACCTCCAATGGAGGATTGATATATCAGATATCAGACACCCTTAGATTGGATCAGAACCGGAAAAACTTAATTCAGCCTGATTGACTGAATCCCAATGAGAGCATATATATGCATTGGAAAGGAGAACTATACCATGGATACCTATTATATTGACGGAGAATTTGTAGAGGATGGCCACGCCATGATCCCGGCCAAGGATATTACCGTATTGCGGGGATACGGCGTATTTGACTTTCTGATCACCTATAATAAGCGCCCCTTTCACCTGGATGCCCATGTGGCCCGGCTGGAAAACTCGGCAAGGGAAATCGGCCTGACCCTGAACCATTCCAACAAGGAGATCAGCGACATTGTTCTTGAGACCCTTGAGAGAAATCCCCATCACACCGAATCCAACGTCCGTATTGTTTACACCGGCGGCATCAGCCCCGACGGTGTAACCCCCCAGGGAAACGGTATCCTCATGGTCATGGCCACCCCGAAATATGAACTGCCCGACTGGTGGTACACGGACGGGACAAAAATCATCACCGTTGATATGGAACGGTTCATCCCCACCTCAAAGAGCACAAACTATCTGTCAGCGGTATTTGCCCAGCAAAAGGCCCATGGCCAGGACGCCATTGAAGCTGTTTATAAAACAAAGGATAACCACCT
>JAKSAX010000303.1 GCA_022361395.1 Desulfobacterales bacterium
TACCGCAAACTTGACAAGATTACAAATCAGAGTATAATCAAGACCATATCACCACGCTCCAGGCCTCTCCGGAGGCAACATGGACAAAAGACAATCAAAAACCTGTAAGGATCCCGGATCCATACAGGTTTTTTGTGTTTATGCCCATGTCCATTCCGCTTCTGATAAAAGGGCAGGGATTTGACACACTGCGCACCCAGGGCATACAATCATTCTCCTAAATCCGGTTTTAAACGGAAAGGAGGTGATTTATGTATGAAAGGCTCAATTTATACGGGGCAGAAGTGTTTTGAATGCGGCAGCACCCTGAAGTATATTGAAGGCCGGGGCGCTCTTGCGTGCCCGGATCACCCGTTGGTTATCTGGAAAAACAACTGTACGGTCCGTTTCGGAAGAGAGCATACCAAACGGTTTGCAACGGTTTACGATGCTGAGCGGCATCTGAATTTTTTACGGGTCCAGACGGATCATGGGACTTTTGATATCCGGGACTGGCAGAAATCCGCACCTTTGTCTTTCCGCACCCTGCGAAAAAAATTCCTGGCATCCAAAGAAAAAAAGGAAATCAGCAAAAAACAGATACGGCATATTACCCATGTTCTTGAGAAAGCAGGAGACCACTGGGATGCCATGTCTATCAAAGAAATCGGTGAAGGTGAAATTGAAGATTTCTTTGATATGGATCACGGGGTCAGCAACAAGACCCTGGCCAACTGGAAAACCGTGCTTCATAATTTCTGAGCCTGGGTGGTCAGGCGGGAAAAAGGATATCCGGCCTGGAAATGCCTGAGTTCCCGGATATCCGGTTTAAGCTAGCCTGGCGGAATATTGTTTCCATGGAAGACCAGGCAGCGATCCTGGAGGAAGTCCGGCGGCTGACGTTTGATGCCAATCCAAGGATCTGGCTGGGTATCAAGCTGTTATCCATGTATCCAAAGGTGAGGCCCGGGGAAATGATGAATGTTCTGGAAGGACATATCAACCTGGATGAAAAATGGATATTGTTCCCGGATCCCAAGGAAGGGATTCCGAAGTTCATACATTTACTGGATGAGCATGCACAGCTGATCCGGGAGATCAGAGGTCCTAAAGGACTGCCTGATATGTTTTTCTTCCGGCATATCACGGCAAGGCCCGGGGTAAAGGCCGGTACAAGATTCGGGCAAAAGCAGTTCCGCATGTGGTGGAACCGGGCCTGTAAAAATCTTGGGATTGAAGGCGTTGACCTTTACGGCGGAACAAAACACTCCACCGTGACAGCCCTGGGAACGGTACTTACCCCGGAACAGATCCAGCGGGGAGCAACAGGTCATGTATCAGATGCGTTTAAAAGATATATGCTGCCGGATATAAATGAAGCGCTTACAGCCACAAGAGCGGTCCAAAAGGTTCAGTCGGGAGGTGATAAACAAGTGATAAACCTTTTGGGCATAAAAAAAGCAGCTAAATAGCTGCTTTTATTGATATATTGTGGGGTGAGTGACGGGATTTGAACCCGCGGCAACCAGGGCCACAACCTAGTGCTCTACCAACTGAGCTACACCCACCTCAAAAAACCCCCTTTAACTATCAGAACCGCTCTGCTTTATCAAGCTTTTTTTGAAAAATTATTAAAATTTTATGTCCATATTTAAGATTGACCTGTACCCTGTGTTTGACTATTATCCTTTTGGTACGGATACTGATAAATCATAGGGGACCTTTTGATATGAACGCATTGATCATTTTTACGGTAAGGCTGATACTCGGTCTGGCCTTTGGTATTATATTGATAAGACTTTTCAGACCGGAGTGGGGAATCTATCACGGGGCCGGGGCAGGTTTAATTCTAGTGGCCCTGGCATACGGCATGAGTTTTTTCAGGAAACCTAAAGACTAACGGAACTGACCCTTGGACAATATAATTTTAGGCACAGCAGGCCATATCGACCATGGAAAAACAAGCCTGGTCAAGGCATTGACAGGGATAGAAACAGACCGGCTCAAAGAGGAAAAAGAGCGGGGCATTACCATTGAGCTCGGATTTGCCTCCCTGGATCTTCCCAGCGGACAGCATATCGGTATTGTGGATATGCCCGGCCATGAAAAATTTGTTAAAAATATGGTGGCCGGTTCCAGTGGTATTGACGTGGTTACCATGGTCATTGCTGCTGATGAAGGGGTCATGCCCCAGACCCGGGAGCACATGGAGATATGTAACCTCATGGGCATCAGTCACGGTATGATCGCCCTGACCAAGACGGATCTGGTGGATGAAGATCTCCTGGAACTTGCCCTGGATGATATCAATGACTTTGTCCAGGGTACCTTTTTGGAAGATAAACCCATCATACCGGTATCCTCGGCCACGGGCCAGGGCCTTGACGAGTTTACCAATACCCTTGAAGAGATCTGCGCAAATCTGCCTGAACGGAAGTTCTCCTCTATTTTCAGGCTGCCAGTGGACAGGGTGTTTTCCATGAAGGGATTTGGAACCGTCATCACCGGCACCCTGATCTCGGGCCAGGTGAATGTCGGGGATGACATTGTGGTCTATCCTAAAAAAATCACCTCAAAGGTCAGGGGAATCCAGGTTCACTCCAGTGCAGTGGAAAAGGCTGGGGCCGGCACCAGGACCGCCATCAACTTCCAGGGACTGGACAAGGAATCCGTTTTCAGGGGAGATGTTCTTTCATCTCCGTCCACCCTGATTGAAAGTTATATGGTGGATGCGGAATTTAATTATATTGCAAGCAATGCCAAACCGGCCAAGGCCAGGACCAGGATCAGGTTTCACTCCGGAACCAGTGAAATTCTGGGGTATATGGTGCTGCTGGATCGGGAGGAGTTGCTGCCCGGAGATTCCGCCCCGGTTCAGTTCCGCCTGGAATCACCGGTCTGCTGCATCAAAGACGACCGTTATGTCATCCGGAGCTATTCCCCGGTAAAAACAATCGGCGGCGGCACCATTCTTAACCCGGCCTCCCAGAAGCATAAACTCCACGACCAGGCCGTTGTCCAGGGGCTGAACGATCTGATGACCGGGGACAATGAAAAAACCATATCCTTTTTCCTTTCCCTTCAGGGGTATACAGGACTCTCCCTGACTGCCCTGCGTGTCATGACCAATATTGCGGACAAAAAACTTATGGCCACCCTCCAGAAAATGCTGGCCAGGCAGGAGATCATCCAGACGGACAAAGATAAACAGATCTATGTCCACGGCAAGGTTTTTGACGGTTTCAGGGAAAAGGCACTTGAAAAACTCGCAGCCTACCATGGGGCAAATCCCCTTAAGGAAGGCATGCCCAGCCAGGAACTGAAATCCAAGTTTCAATATGTGGAAGATGCCAGATTCTTTAATATCCTGTTCAACCGCCTTGAAAAGGAAAAGGCCATTGTTCAGGACAAAAGCCTTATTAAGTTAGCCGGATTTGAAGTGGCGCTGCAGGTGGATCAGCATGAGGTCAAGGAAAAAATCATGGCTATCTATAAATCCAACGGCCTGACCCCGCCGTTTTTCAGGACCATCTGCCAGGATCTGGACCTGGACCAGAAAACCGCGAAAGACGTCCTTCAGATGCTCATTGACGAAAAAGCTGTGGTCAAGACCAAGGATGATCTCTTTTTTGATGCAGGATCCATTGCCGGACTTGAAACCAGGCTGATTGAATTCCTCAAGTCAAATGAAAAAATAACCACTCCGGAATTCAAGGATATGACCGGCATTTCCAGGAAATTCGTTATTCCCCTGATCGAATACTTTGACAGCATCCACCTGACTATCCGGGTGGGGGATCACCGGCAGTTAAGAAAAAAACTATAATTGTTTAGATAAGTTTTTCTGCAAATTCCTCAACAATACTGTCCAGGCGGGCCCAGCCCGCCCGGGTCAGTGAGAACCGGTTTCCGGCATGCCTGCCCAGGCCTTCATCAACCAGTGTATTGATCAGTTCTGCGAAAACCTCTGTAAACGGCTTTTCCGATAAGGTGTCAAACAGCTTAAGATCAATTCCCTCCACCGTTCTCAGCCCAACCATCACCATTTCCAGCAATTGCCGGGAAATGGTGATATATTCCTCATCTTCAACCGGCAATTGCCCACTTTCAAGGCAGTCTATGTACCTGCCCAGGTCTGCCAGGTTCCAGGATCGTTTCGGCATATCACCATTGCATTGGTAAGAATGGGCCGAAGGACCGAAACCCGAGTAAGGCCTCATCTGCCAGTACATGGAATTATGGCGGGAGCGCTTTGGTGTGCCAGAGGCAAAGTTAGAAATTTCATAATGCGTATACCCTGCCCCGGACAGGTAATCCGATGTAAAAGAGAAATAATCCACCTGAGTCTCCTGCGCCATGGGGAGAAACCGCCCTGCCTCATACCGGCTGTAAAGGGGGGTGCCCGGCTCAAGGGTGAGCATATAACAGGAGAGATGCTCCGGCCGGGAACCAAGCGCTATGTCCATCTCTTCCCTCCACTGGCGCCGGGATTGTCCGGGCAGGCCAAAAATCAGGTCAAGACCGATATTGTCAAATCCGGCTGCCCTGGCAAATTTAACGGCATCTGCCGCCTGCGCTCCTGTGTGAACCCGCCCGAGAAGGGACAGATTTCCTGAATTAAAGGACTGGACACCGATGCTCAGCCGGTTGATGCCCATTGCCCGGATGTTTTCCAGATACGCCTTGTCCAAGGTACCCGGATTGGCCTCAAGGGTAATCTCCGCAGTTTCAGGAATAGAATAGCAGCGATGGAGGGTGTTGAAAATTTTCTCAAGAGCATCCGTGGGTAAAAGGGAGGGGGTGCCGCCACCAAAATAGACGGTATTCACAATATCTTGCTGTTTTTTGCCGCCGTACCACTGGATCTCTTTGACCAGGGCACTGACATAGGCAGGAATCCTGTTCTGATCCGTCTCCGAATAAAAATCACAATACCTGCATTTTTTCAGGCAAAAGGGAACGTGGATATAGAGATGTTCAGACAAAGCGTTTCATCAATTGATCAATAATTTCATCCACATTATCCGGAGTGACGCCAAATTGTTTGCAGGTTTGGCGGACCTGGTCCATATGGGAACTGTCTTCCATATCTTCCGGTCCCATGAAGAACCCCAGCCTTCTCCCGACCTGGTAGATCACCCGGTCATTTTCAGGCAGATCAAAAAACCGGTCAATAATACCGATGAGTTTTTCCTTGTCCCGGGGCAATTGCCCGTTCAGGTTTTCAAAGAGATTAAGGATATGGTCACTTCTCACCTTGGACTGGATATTGTCCAGGCTTTCAAGGAAGAGGCGGAGCTCTTTGGCCATCATGGCATCGCTGGGTTTTTCAAACAGGCCCTGCTGCTCCTGCCGGGCCAGCCTGGTTCCTGGCGTTACCGCCAGGGTGCGGATGCGGATGAATTCAGGGTTGATGGCATTAAGCGCGGCAGCTGTTTCCAGGGCATGTTCAATGGAAAGGTCTATTCCGCCCAGGCCCGGCATCACATATTCTGATAATTCCATACCCGCAGCTCTGACTTTAAGCCCCGCCCTGATGTGGCCGGCCTTGGTTACCCCTTTGTTCACCCGTTTCAACACCAGGTCTGATCCGCTTTCCATGCCGATATGGATACGGTTCAGACCGGAGGCCCGCATCTGCTCCAGATAATGGGGTTTGATTCTGAGGATGGTATGACTCCTGGCATAAGACGTGATTCGCCCGGTTTCCGGGAAACATGCCTTGATATGATCCAGAATATGAATCAGGTCCTCCGGTTTCAGTATCACTGAATTTGCATCCTGCAGAAAGATGGATTCCATGCCTGAGGCATACCAGTTCATGGCCGCATTAAATGCCACACGGTCTTTTACCTCAAAACTGCCGTATAAAGCGTTAATCATTTCCTGGTCACTGGGGAGACCGGGTTTGATGATCTGCTTGATCCGGGTAATATAGGTATGAATCAAATCTATATCCCTGATGATATGATCCACAGGCCGCAGTGAAAACCTGCGTCCCTTATACACCCGGCAAAAGGTGCATCTATTCCACGGGCAGTTCCGGGTCAGCCTCAAAAGAAGACTGTACGCTTCGCTGGGAGGACGGATCGGTCCTTGCTCAAATCCCTTGTATGCCTGGTTTTTATCTTTATTTTCTTCCATGAAAACGCTTCCTGTCCCTTCGGCATAGGGCACCTGTTATTATGTTTTTTTCATTGGTTATAAACAGCAGGATAATGAAAGTCAATTTATTTGGCAGACGCTTGAAAACACATAAGCGAGTGTGATATTTATGATAATTTTATAAATTATTAGATGAACTCAAAATATTCAGTATACAACTACTTAAGGAGACCCAAATGCCCGGCTTTGAACTATTCGGTGATGAGGAAAGAAAAGAGGTAAATGATGTCCTTGAAACCGGTGTCCTGTTCAGGTACGGTTTTGAAGGGGCAAGAAACGGCCATTTCAAAGCGCTGGAGTTTGAAAAAAAACTGGCGGACATAACCGGAGCGGCCTTCAGCCATCTGTGCTCCAGCGGAACAGCAGCCTTGTCAACCGCCCTGGCCGCCTGCGGAATCGGTGCCGGAGATGAAGTCATTGTCCCGCCCTTTACCTTTGTGGCCACCTTTGAAGCGGTGATCCATGCGGGTGCAATCCCTGTATTTGCCGACATTGACGAGACATTGTGCCTGAATCCGGACCGGCTGGAAAATTTTATCACGCCGAGAACCAAAGCGGTTGTACCGGTACACATGTGCGGCTCCATGGCAAGGATTGATGAGATCAAAGCCTTCTGTGACCAAAAAGGCCTGATTCTCCTGGAAGATGCCTGCCAGTCCCTTGGTGCAACTTACCAGGGCAGGCATCTGGGCACCTTCGGCATGGCCGGATGCTTCTCCTTTGATGCGGTAAAAACCGTTACCTGCGGGGAAGGCGGCGGCATAATTACAAATACAAGAGAGGTCTATGACCGCTGCGACCAGTATGCCGACCACGGGCATGACCACCTGGGCGGTCCAGACAGAGGGGCTGACGACCATCCCATCATCGGGACCAACTTCAGGATCAGCGAACTGAATGCCGCAGTAGGGTTAGCCCAGCTCAACAAACTGGATAAAATTGTGGAAACCCAGAGAAAGCACAAGGCTGCCATCAAAGATGCCATGGCCGATATCGGGGATGTCACCTTCAGGTATCTGCCGGACCCCTTTGGCGACTCCGCCACATTCCTGAGCTTTTTCCTTCCCACGGAAAACAGGGCCCGTGAAATCGCCAAAAGCCTTGCGGAAAACGGTGTGCCGTGCCCCTACTGGTATGACAACAACTGGCATTACTTTAAGAAATGGCACCATCTGAAAGAACTGAAGCGATCGGCCCCCCTGGCCTTTGAGCTGGCAAAGGATCTGCCTGATTATAAAAACCTGGTGCTTGAAGACACTGAAAACATAATGAAAAGAACCATTTCCATGCAGATCATGCTGTCCTGGACCCAGGAGGATATAGATCAGCGGATCAAGGCAATTTTCAAGGCCTTCAAGATTTAAGACGATCACCGGAAAACAAGCGTTAAAGGATATTCCAATGTTTCGAAATTTTAAACTGGTCCCAAATGTGATTTTCGGCCGGGGCTGTTTTGCCCAGCTGGATGAAATTATAGAAAACCAACGCAAAACCCCTGATGCCTGGGCTGTCTTTGTGGTGGACGACGTATTTAAGGGGGCGGCTCTGGAAAAGCGGATTCCGGCCCGTGATGAAGATACCCTCCTCTGGGTGAACGTGGATGATGAACCCAAAACAGGCTACGTTGATCAGCTTACCCTTGAAGTAAAGGCAATTAAGCCCACCCTGCCCTGTGCCGTCATCGGCATCGGCGGCGGTTCGGCCATGGACTTAGCCAAAGCCGTGTCATTGATGCTGACCAACGAAGGGTCTTCAACCCTTTACCAGGGCTGGGACCTGATTAAAAACCCCGCTGTTTACCATGCTGCCGTTCCCACCCTGTCAGGCACAGGCGCCGAAGTCTCCAGAACCGCGGTTCTGACCGGCCCTGAAAAAAAACTGGGACTGAACTCCGATTACACCGTATTTGACCAGGTGGTTCTGGATCCGGAATTGATAAAAGACGTGCCCAGGGACCAGCATTTTTACACGGGCATGGATTGTTATATCCACTGTGTGGAATCCCTTGAAGGCACCTATCTCAATGAGTTCTCCAAAGCTTACGGTGAAAAGTCCCTGGACCTCTGCCGCCAGGTATTTTTGGACAACCACCCTGATTCTGACGACAAACTAATGATGGCCTCGTTTTTCGGCGGCATGAGCATTGCCTATTCCCAGGTCGGAGCCTGCCATGCACTCTCCTACGGGCTCTCCTATGTACTGGGCACCCATCACGGCGTGGGGTGCTGCATCACCTTTGACTACCTTGAAGAA
>JAKSAX010000521.1 GCA_022361395.1 Desulfobacterales bacterium
CGCCACCCTTTCCAATGCCGGCCTTACAGACGGAAACGGTCAGGGTGTTTCGGGCCAATGGACGATAAACAGCCCCCGGATCCTGTTTACCCCGGATCAGCCTCTGGGTACGGGGGACTATACCCTGACCATTTACCCGGCAGACACCCCCCTGGGCAATACCCGGACCTCGATCCTGACATTCAGCATTGACCTGTCCCCCCCGGGCCCGCCGTCACTGAATCCTCTGACAACTCCGGTATCAGACCAGTCACAGACCATTTCAGGCACCAAGGAGGCCGGTACGGCCATCTGGCTTGACAGCACTGAAATCATCCCCCATGACGACCTTACCGAATGGTCCCATGTACTGCCGCTGGCAGAGGGGATCAACACCCACACCCTCCACGCCAGGGATCTTGCCGGCAACGCCAGCAGCACCGTGGACATCTCCATCATCTCGGACCGGACGCCTCCGGTTCTGTCAGGCACCAGTCCTTCAGACAACTCTTTTATCAAAACCAGTCCCCCGGTCATCAGTCTTCTTTTTAATGATGCACTGACCTCACTGGATCCTTCCCCCACCCTGGCCACAGGAAATGTTGAAAATTCATCCGGACAGAATATCGCCGGGTCCTGGACAATTGAAAACGGCAATACGGCCATATTCACCCCCTCTTCCGTCCTTGCCCAGGACAGGTATGTGATAAGCCTTACCGCCCATGACCGGGCCGGTAACTCAAAGGCAGCGGCTTTTTCCTTTACCTATGACAATACACCGCCGGCCGCCCCGGTGCTTTTCCCGGTACAAAGCCCCACAAATTTTTCCGTCCAGACCCTGTCCGGCAACAAGGAAGCCAATACAGCCGTCTGGCTCAACGGTAAGGAAGTTGTTCCACTGGATACCGGGACATCCTGGTCCTACCAGATCACCCTGACCCAGGGAGCAAACAGCCTTGTTCTTTTTGCCCGGGATGCCGCAGGCAACCAGAGTACTGAAGTAACCGACACGATTATCTATGATGAAACAGCACCGCTGCCGGTCACCAACCTAACAGCGGACGGCAACCACACGGGCAGCATGGTCAGCCTTGACTGGACCGGCTACCAGGAAGCTGTCCAGGGAGATGTGGCATCATACAGGGTCTACGCCTCCCCCTCCCTGTTCACCCAGGTATCCGGGTTAACCCCGGCAGGCACTGTACAGGCCGGGACCTTTACTTATACGGTACAGGGCCTGAGCAAAAACACCCTCTACTATTTTGCCGTTGTGGCAGTTGACACAAAGGGAAATGCCAACAATTCGGTCACCCCGGTCTCAGCCGTTCCCTCGGATATAATTCCCCCGGACGAAGTCGCTAACCTTAAATGCACCTCCTTTAAAGACCAGCTGGTATTTACCTGGGACCCGCCCCCGGAGAATAACGAAGACCTGGCAGGCTTCAAGATCTCCGTTGGTGCGGAAGACAAAACCCTGCTGCCCGGACAGACCAGCTATGAGCTGACCGCCCTGCCACCGGCAACCGGGTATCTTTTGAAAATATCAACCCTTGACCAGGACGATAACCAGTCCCCGGGCCTGTCCCTCACCGGTGTGACCTGGCTGGCCAACCCTGAAGGACTGACCGGCATCCCCTACAGCGGTTATGCAGCCCTGTCCTGGTCACCGCCTGCACAGTCCCAGTATGTCAGGCACTATGCCGTGTATGCCTCGGAAACCGAATTTACTTCGGTTGAAGGCATGCCCCCGGTTCTGACCACCCCGTTGGCTTCCGCCAGCGTGGCAGGCCTGACGGACAGCCGCGGCTATTACTTTGCAGTTACCTCCGTGAATACCTCAGGCGGGGAAGACAAGAGCGTGTCCACAATTTTCGTTACACCCGAGGCAGACACAGAAGGCCCGGAAATCACAAACGTGAAACTGGACGGAACCGCCCTGGTACAGGGGGCGACCGTGTCCACCCCGGCTTTCTTTACCTGTGACGCCAACGATCCCGCAGGGATCAACCGGGTGGAATTCGCCATTGACGGCACTGCCATTTCCAGGGATTATTCCCCTGTATTCAGCGCAGACTGGAATATCCTTCTTGCCGCCGACGGCTCCCACACACTGACCATTACAGCCTATGATACACTGGCCAACAGCAGTTCAGTGGAATTTCCCCTGACGGTTGCCCTGGCCGTTCCCCAAGCCCCTGAGATTACCTCTCCTGAAAATAACGCCTCCACAAATAAAGCAGAGGTTTCCGTGACTGGCCTGGCCGCTGCAGATACCCGTATAATGATTTACAACAACGGTGCGCAGGCCGGAGACTGGGTTGATACGGATAAGGACGGCAGTTTTACCACCACCGTCACCCTGACAGACGGGGAAAACCGGCTTAAGGCAACTGCAGCCAACAGGGCAGGATCAAGCCCTTTTAGCCCTGAAATCCTGATTACCCTGGATACGGCATTGCCGGATCCCCCCCACAACCTCACAGCCCAGGCCAGGCCCTCGGGCCAGATCCGCCTGCTCTGGCAGGCCCCTCTTAGCACCGCAGATATTGAAGGTTATCATGTTTACCGCAGCCCGGCCTCTTTCGCCGTTCCGGGGCAGGCAGAAAAGCTGACAGCAGAACCCGTTGCCTCAAAATCATACACAGACCTCCCTTCAAATGAAGATCTATGGTATTACCGGGTTTCCACGGTTGACCGGGCCGGCAATGAAAGCGCCTTGTCCGGGGAAGCCGAAATCCGGTCCGACCGGACACTGCCCAGGGCATTGTCTGTTGAATATGATCCGCAGGGAAATTTTGATCCAATATCCGGCCGCATGGCCCCCGGCCGTGTCAACGTTCTGGTCAGTGTCAGCGAAGCCTTATCCGCCCTGCCCTTTTTCACAATAACACCCCTGGGCGGAAATCCTGTCAGTGTGGAATTAACAAAAGAGACCGACCTCACATACACGGGCCGGTTTGACATCAGCGGCACCACCCCCTCCGGAACTGCCTATGCGGTATTTTCCGCCATGGACCTTGCCGGTAACCGGGGAACTGAAATAGATACAGGCACCTCCGTTCTTCTGGATACAAACGGCCCGGCCATCACCCGGTTGTCCGTGGTGCCCGCAGCCCCCGTTCAGAACGATCCCCAGGACCCGTCCCTGGTCACCGTGACCTTCGGCCTGAATGAGACAGTTAAACCCGGCAGCCTGCCTGCCCTTTCATACCTGTTGTCCGGCCCTGACCGGGAACCTGCCTCTATCTCACAAATAACCCAACTCCCCGCCCAGGACAATGATATCCAGACCTGGCAGGCAGTGTTCACCCTTCCGGAAGATGCCGGACAGGCCGCACCTGAAACCCTGTCCTTTACCTTTACGGCAACAGACGACCTGGATAATCCGGACGGCGGCATCACTGTTGCCAACCAATTCCAGGTATACCAGGGCGACCTGCCGCCCCTGCCCGTTCCCGGCGGATTAACCGGCAAAGCCCTGCCCGGCGGCCAAGTATACCTGGCCTGGGAAAAAGTGGAAAACGCCACCGGTTATAATATCTACAGGCAGACGCCTGATACCGGTACCCTGGAATTTCTCACCCGGATCGACAACGGTTTAACCTATACAGACACCACACCCTCTGACGGTGCCTACCTGTATGCCGTGGCATCATTGCGCCGGGACAACGGCCAGGAAGCCGTGTCCGGCCAAAGCCCGGCCGTAACGGTCAATACCGATGCCACAGCGCCTGAGGCCCCGTCCGGCCTGACCCTGGAACTGGTATCCCGGGGTATCCGCTGCACCTGGCAGGCTCCGGCCTATACGGAATCGGTAACCTACAACCTTTACCGCGACGATGCCCCGGAGATCCTTACCGTACAGGGGCTTACCCCGCTGGCCACAGGACTCACGGTCACCGACCTGGTTGACCCGACCCCCTCCCCCACAGCGCATTGTTACGTGGTCACAGCCGTGGACAAAACAGGCAATGAAAGCGTTCCGTCCAACTCCTTTTACCTGAACTTTGACCTGTTGCCCATTGCCGGTCTCACCGTGGTTCAGGAGGACAATGAGAAGCCTGTAGTTTCATGGAGCCACCCCTCGGCCGGACTGCTCAGGTATGAAATCAGCATAAGTGCCGGCGGAAAAGAGATCCTGGCCACAAGCGTCCTTCCGGATACCCCTGCCTTTACCGACCAGGGATATACCGGAGGAGAAAGAACATATACCGTCACAGCCGTTGACCAGAACGGCGCCCAAAGCATGGGTAGGTCAATCACCCTGCCTGCGCTTGAATCTGCCCTGGAATCCCCCGTCATCAAACGGGGTATCATGAACCAGGTCAACGTCAAGGTAACCAGCCTGTCCGGTAAAGACCTCAGCAGCCTCACCGCAGGTATCACCGTAAACGGCCGGGCCCACACCTCAGTCCCCCTTACCCTCAAGGCTGACAGCCAGGAGACCATCCCCGTGATTGTGGGCGGATACAAGGATCTTACCGGTTTCCAGCCGGCCACAGTAGACCTCGTGACCATCCCCAACCCCGGAGAGGAGGTCCGCATCACCCGCAGCCATACCCTGGAAACCCTGGATGCCATGCTCAAACTGACCATGTTCAACGATCCCTTTATCAGGGGCGGCCTGGGCAGGGTCTGGTTTGAACTGGAAAACACTGGTGCAGCTGAAATTGAAATCATCACCGCGCAAAACAGCGGCGCATCCCCGGGCCAGGCTGATTTTTACCTGGTGGATACCACGGATAACGTCCTCTCAACCGCCTCCCTCAAACAGGCCCTGGGAGACAAGGTCCTGACCCTGTCCAATAAAAAGACCGTGGCAAGGATCCCGGCAGGGGAACGGTTCACCTCAAATCCCGTGGACATCTTTGTTCCTGCCAATGCCCCGGACCAGGTCATTGTCCGCCTTGACCTGTCGGATATTTACTATCACCTGGGCCGGCCCGATGAAATCACCATGGAAGGCCTGACCACCCGTCAGGAGATCAGCCTGACAGATACCTCCTATTACGGCAAAATCCTGTCCGCCTTTCCGGAAGTCTCCAAAGGCGACCAGGACATCACCATAACGGGCCAGGCCCTGGACAGGGCCACAGACGCCCCCCTGGCAGATGTCCCCCTGAACCTGATCATCACCGTCAACGGATTTGAACGGAAAATCCCGGTGGAGACCATTGCAGACGGCACCTTTACCCATATCTTTGAACCCCTGGAAAACGAAGCAGGCATATTCCGTGTCAATGCTGTTCACCCGGATCTCCTTGACCGGCCGGACCAGGGCAGCTTTATCATCAACCGGGTCCAGGTCAGCCCTTCAAAAATCAGCTTAAGCATCCCCAAAAACTACGAACAGAAGATCAGCCTCAAAGTGATAACCGAACAGGGCACGGACCTGACCAACCTCAGCTTATCCCCGGAAGCCACCCTGCCCCAGGGCGTCCACCTGTCCGCTGCTGATCCCATTCCCCTGGTTACCGGCGGCAGCACCATCTCCCTGAACTTCGCACTGTGGGCGGACAACACCGCTGACGAGGCTTCGGAGATCCGGCTTAAGGTTACAAGCGATGAATCCGGGGATACCCCCTGGGGACTTATCCTCATCAATACCCTGTTCTCCGAAAGCAAACCCGCCCTCTATTTTACCCCGGACCATATTGAGACCGGCGTGGCCCAGGACGACATCATCACGGAATCCATTACCCTGACAAACAGGGGGCTCGCTGCCATGACCGGGGTAACGCTGTCCCTCATTGACGCCACAGGCAGCCCTGCCCCGGACTGGATCAGGCTCAACACCCCGTCCGACATCGGCACCCTGGCCGTAGGAGAGGAACGCGAGGTCTCCATAAGCTTTTTGCCCGGCACCGATGAGCCCCAGGGCATGAAGGTCTTTTACCTCAGGGTCACCTCATCCAACTACGCGGTCACCGACATCGGCCTCTATCCCACGGTCACAAGCTCGGGCATCGGCAATGCACTCTTCAAGCTCTCCGATATCTACACCGGTACCTTTAACGCCAAAAACGAATTGATCAGGGGATTATCAGGTGCAAAAATCCGCCTCCAGAACGAAGAGACCCTGAGCGATGTTACTGCAACAACGGACGAACTCGGCGAAGCCCTGTTCGAAGACCTGCCCTCCGGTCCTTATAAATGCCGGATCACGGCGGACAGCCACCAGGAGTACACCGGCCGCGTCTGGATCAAACCGGGTATCACCGTCTCAAAAGAGGTCTTTTTAGAGTACAACCTGGTCACCGTGGAATGGGAGGTCAATGAGATCACCATAGAGGACAAGTACGAGATCCTGCTCACGGCAACCTTTGAAACCGATGTCCCGGCTGCCGTGGTCGTGGCTAAGCCCCAGTCCCTCACCCTGCCGGACATGGAAAAAGGAGATGTCTTCCTTGGCGAGTTCACCCTCATCAACCACGGCCTGGTACGGGCGGACAACCTGTCCATCCCCGTCCCGGAAAGCGATGCCAACTTTCAGTACGAGATCCTCACGGGCCTGCCCGACACCCTAGAAGCCAAGCAGCGGATCACCGTCCCCTACCGCATCACCTGCCTCAAATCCCTGGACAGGGATGAAGAGGAAGACACCGGCGGCGGATGCTACACCTACCAGAAGTGCATCCCCATCACCTACGGCTACACCTGCGCCAACGGCGATACCACCAGCGGCGCCACCCGCCACTGCTTCTACAAACGCGGGGGAACCTGCGGCAGTACAGGAGGATCATCAGGATCCGGCTCCGCTATATTCTACTCCGGCGGCAGCGGCGGCACCTCTAGCCCTGCCCCGGCATCCACACCCATGATATCCACGGAGCAGAAGTGTATGCCCAAACCCGATCCCAGGGAGTGCAAATCCGGCACCTGCAAAGCCTCCGGCCAAAACCAGAGCACGGCAGTGGGCAGTGAGATCAACACCCTGATGAGAGAGTACAGGGATAACGCAACAGACCTCTCCGTCAAGGTGCCTAACGGCATGCTCACCATCACCCGGCGGTACAGGTCCGGCAGGTGGCAGTGGGACGAACTGAACCGGATAGCTGATGGCCGGTTAGACGACAAAACCGTCTACACCCCGTCTGCCTACGGCCCGGAGTACATCACCCGCGGCGATGTCCCATACAAACGCACAGCCCGGGGTGTCTACACCAGCGATACCTTTACTGTAGAGCGGAAAACAGATACCAACGAATACACTGAAGACAAGTACACCTTCAGGGATAAATCCGGCAACTGGATCACCTATGATTCCATGGGCCGCCCCATGTCATGGGGCGACCGGAACAATACCACGGCAACCTTCATCTATGACGGCCAGGATGATGCCCCGCCCTCAGGCCTTGCCGATCATGCAGGCACTCAGGTACTCTGGTTTGAATATGATGCAGACAACAACCTGACAAGGGTATACGACACCGGTGCAAGGGAGGTCAGGTATGAGTACACCTCAAACCGCCTCACCCGCGTTGTTGATGTTCTCGGCCATGACATCCTCTATGAATATGATGGAGGCAACCTGGTTAAAAAGACCAATGCACTGGGCCATGAGGTGACCGTCACTTATGACAAATCCAACAACCCGATCAAGGTCACGGATCAAAATGGGGCAGTCCACACCTTTGAATACGACTATGACAAAAATAAGAAAGAGTACTATGCCCTGGTCAGAGATCCTGCAGGCATGATCAAGGAGATCTGGTACAGCGATGACGGAGAGACCAAACAGGTAGACATCAACGGAGATACTGTCCAAAAGATCAGCAAGGACGGCAGGAACTACTACATCACCGACCGCAACGGCCACAGGACATACAAGGAATACGATGAAAACGACAACCTGAAAAAAATCACCTATGCCGACGGTTCCACCGTCCTCTACCAGTACGACCTGAAACTCAACAAGGTCATCGCAAAGCAGGACCAGCTAAACCGCATCACAACCTTTGAATACGATGAACAGGGCAACCTCACCCAAAAGACAGAAGGCAAAGGCAGCAGTGCGGAACGTGCCACAACCTATGACTATGACAGCCAGGGGCGTCTGCTGACCTCAACCACCCGGGCTGATGCAGACACCCCGGAAGCCGTTACCACATTTACCTATGATGATCAGGGCAACCTGGCATCTGTCACAGATCCCATGGACAACACCACATTATTCACCAGCTACGATATCATGGGCAACCTGCTTACAAAGACCGATGCCAGGGGCAAGGAATGGATCTATGCATACGATCCTAAAGGCCGTCTGACTTCCCAGACTGATCCTCTGGGCAATACCACCACCTTTGAGTACGATGCCCTGGACAACCGCACCGCCGCCACAGATCCCAACCTTAAACGGACGGAATACCACTATGACGGCCAGTCCAACCTGGTGAAAGCCATTGATCCCCTGGGCAATGAAACCCTGATGGAATATGCCCCGGACAAAAAGCTGACCAGCCAGGCAGATCCTGCGGGCAATACCACCCAGTATGAATATGATGCCGAACGCCGCATGGTCAAAACCATTGATGCGGCAGGCAATGCCACCCAAATGGTTTATACGGGCGACGGCTGCAGTTCATGTTCCGGCACCGGAGAAAAACCCGAACGCATCATCTATCCCACATTTGAAAAGCGGTTTACCTATGATGACCTGGGACGCAAACTCACTGAAACCGATACCTTGTCTGATACTGAATCCAGGACCACCGGTTTTGAGTATGATGCGGCAGGGAACCTCATCAAAAAGACGGATGCCCGGGGTAATGAAACCCATTATGCATATGACAATCTCAACCGCCTGAAACTTGTAATGGACCCGGATGACAATATTACCAGGTACGCCTATGATGCAAGGGACAACCTCATCAGCCTGACAGATGCTGAAAACAACACCACATTGTTTGAATACGATGCCGGCAACCGCCTGACCAGAGAGACCCGGCCCATGGGCCAGGCAACAGCCTATGCGTACGATGCCAACGGAAACCTTGCGCAGAAGGTTGATGCTAAGAACCAGAAGACACTATACATCTACGATGATGCCAACAGGCTGACCAGCATCCTTTATTTTGCAGATGCAGCTGATACAACACCGTCCAAAACGGTTGTATTTACCTATGATAATGCAGGCAACCTGAAAACATGGAATGACGGCAGTGCCTCGGGTTTGTTTACCTACGATGAGATGAACCGGAAACTCACCGACAGTGTCAATTTCGGTCCGTTTGAAAAGAACATTGCCTATACCTGGACACCGAACAGCCAAAAAAGCAGTTATACTGATCCGTCAGGAGCAGTTTATAACTACTCCTATGTCAACAACCTGCTGGCAGGCATAGAGATCCCCGGAACCGGAACCATTACCACCGGGGCCTAC
>JAKSAX010000320.1 GCA_022361395.1 Desulfobacterales bacterium
ATGAAAAAATTTCTTACCTTCAGACCTGCAGCCGCCGCAGTTGATCTGCTCAGGTTTTATATCATGCCGGTACATTCGGGACCATTTTTCAGCGGTCTCCTCTCTTTTGGCATCGTTATTCTCCTCTGTTGCAAGATATGCATCACATTTTGAACAATCCAAACCGCAATATGCAATCATGATCTCTCCTTCTTGGTTATATAGGGATCGCGCAAAAATAATTTCACCTAATCTGTTTATAAAAACCCTTAAAACATTGGGTATTTTGTAAACAGAATGTGAACTAATTCTTACGCGCCCCTTATGCCCCGGGCCCCGGGGAAAAAAACTCTTTTCCGGGGCAGGCGGATAGAGTACAATACCTTGAATTTATACCAAATGAGCGTGTGGAAAATGGATCGAAGGGCATTTTTAAAATCCGCCGGCATCACCCTGGGCCTGAATACCCTCTGCCTTGGACCTGTACAGGACCTCGTCAACCAGGCCTTTGTAAGCCAGGCCTTCGCGGGCCGGGCTTTTGCCGGTCAGCCCGGTATGGAACCCAGTGTTTCTTCGGGACCGGCAGCAGCCACAGGCCCGGTACCGGACCAGGTCATAAAAGACAGGTTGATGAAGAGCCGGCTGTTTGACCGGCATTTCCAGGATGACATTGTTCTGGCTGAAGATGAACTGCACCTGCTCAGATCCAGCCTGACCCGGCTCAAGCGGGTTCAGCGGCTGGTGGGATACGGTAACTTCTGCCTGGTCGGATTTGATGATGCCGTAAGTTATGCCAGGTCCTATTCCCGGGTGGGAGCGTTCACAAAGGCCGAACTGGCCTTCCTTGAGAAAATTTTTTACAGCCCGGCCAATGCTTACGGGTTTATGGGGGAAAAACCCATTCAAAAGATGACGGTCCGTATCCCGAAAAAAGAGACCCGGAAAATTCCCAGAACCGGCAACTATCTCTATAAAGGCAAACCGGTTGAGATGTATGAGGACATCCGGAAACGGATCGGACAGGATGCCGTACTGACATCGGGAATCCGCGGGGTGATGAAGCAGTTCTTATTATTTTTGAACAAGGCAGAGTCAAGCCTTGGCAATCTGTCCATGGCATCCCGGTCCCTGGCCCCTCCGGGATACTCATTCCACGGAATCGGGGATTTTGATGTGGGGGAAAAAGGCTTTGGTGTTGATAATTTTACCGAAAAATTTACCCAGACCCGGGTATACAACCAATTGTCCGACTTAGGATATATAAAATTCAGATATGATAGGGAAAATGACCTGGGGGTTCGGTTCGAACCCTGGCATGTTGAGGTGGGCTAAACGTATAACGGCCTGCGCGGCGCCGGGAAACCGCCTTTGGCTTGTTATCCTGTGCGCGGGTCTGGCCTGCTGGGGCGGCCTCCGTCCTGCAGCGGCAGCAGACAGGGCGCTCGATTTTTCCGTCCACACCCTGTCCTCCGGACTGCCCGGGCCCACTGCCCTCATTGTCGGCGGTATCCAGGGGGATGAGCCCGGCGGGTTTAATGCGGCCGCCCTTATAGCCACCCACTATAAAATAAGATCGGGCAGGGTGATTGTGGTGCCCAACCTGAATTTTTCTAGTATTGTAAAACGGTCCAGGGGGATTTACGGGGATATGAACCGGAAATTTGCAAGGCTTACCCTGGATGATCCCGAATGGAAAACCGTGGACCGGATCAAGGCGATGATGAAACATCCGGAGGTGGATTTCATTCTCAATCTCCACGACGGCAGCGGTTTTTATACCCGGACCTATGAAAGCCCGCAGCGCAACCCGAAAAGGTGGGGGCAGAGCATCATCATTGATCAGGCCCGTATGCCCCGGGTCGAAGGTCGGGAGCCCTCCCTGTTTGATGACCTTTCCCGGGCAGCAGAAACCTGTGCCGGGGATATCAACCGGCGGCTTCTTGACGACACCCATCGCGTCTTTGTAAAAAATACCCACACGGCAAAGGGGAACAGGGAGATGGAAAAGACCCTGACCTTTTTTGCCCTGAAACATCATAAACCGGCTTTCGGCATTGAAGCCAGCAAGTCCTTTCTCACCCCGGGCAGGGTCTATTACCACCTGCTGGCCATTGAATCCTTCCTGACCCAGGCCGGCATCGGTTTTGACCGCGGATTCCCCCTGTCAAAGACAGGGATCCGCCGGGCAATGGATGAGGATATTGCCCTGAGCCTCGGAGAGCAGAGGGTATTGCTGTTTGCCGAAAACATCCGCAACCGTCTCAACTTTATTCCCATGGAAAAGGACAGGGAGCTGCGGTTTGACGTAAACCACCCGCTGCTGACCCTGGTCCCCAACGGAAAAGGATTCTATCTTTATCACGGTAACCGGCGCCTGACCCGGTTGTTTCCCCAGTATTTTGAGTATGACCTGGGACTTGACAGGGTGGAGATGGTTGTGGACGGGGAGGGCCTTTCGATTCCTTTCGGTTCACGGGTTCCGGTGAAAGAGCGGTTTCTGGTAAAGCACATACCGGATCACAGGGTCAATATTATCGGTTTTTCAAGGCAGGACACTACCAATGAATCCGGATTTGTGGTCCGCCAGAACAACATTGCAAAACGGTTCTCCATTGACCGTGCCGGCCGGATTTTCAGGGTCGAGGTCTATCGGGAAGGAAAGTTCAACGGCATGGTTCTGGTGGACTTCAGGGCAGAGCAAAAAAGCCTTAAACTGGCCAGGGCCAGGGATGACAGGGGAGAAAAAGCGCCCTTTTTTCGATAGAGTCGCGTTTTTGCACTGATTTTATGTTGATATGACCGCCGGCATGATTATATTGTGCCCTGTTTTGTTATTTAAAGTATTAACCGGGAAATTAAAAGCGCGGGGTAAAATGGCCAAAAAAGGAAAACCAACGGGTAAAAAAGAAGAAATTAATACAGGCAACATGGTACAGAAGCAGACCTTATACATGGCCATTCTGGTCTCAATCACGTTCGGATTCATGATCGGGGCCGTCTATACCTCCTTTAAACTGGCTAAGGACACACCGGTTCGGCAGCAGGCATCTTCCATGCCTCCCCAGCAACAGGAAAGCAATTCAGAGTCCGAGACTGAATTTGCCGCCCGGATGGGATCCCGCATCCTTAAGCTGGAAGAGTTCCTTAAGGAAAATCCGGATAATGCAGAGGCCTGGGTTCAGCTGGGAAATCTCTTTTTTGATACCAACCGGTATACCGATTCCATTGAGGCCTACAATCGTTCCCTGGAACTGGCTCCCGGGAACCCCAATGTTCTCACCGACCTTGGGGTGATGTACAGGAGAAACAAGGCACCTGAAAAAGCCGTAGAGGCTTTTGACAGGGCCATTGCAGCCGCACCCACCCATGAAACCGCCCGGTTTAACAAGGGCATCGTGCTCATGCACGATCTCAACAACCTTGAGGGAGCCATAAAGGCCTGGGAAGGCCTGGTGGAGATCAATCCCATGGCAGAGGCCCCCAACGGCCAGCTGGTACAGAATCTGATCACGGGGTTGAAACAGCAGAAACAATAATGCCGGATCTTAAATCCTATGTGGCGCCGGCCCCTGACGGCTGGCGCCTTGATATAATTTACAAGAAGATCCGCCATATCTATTTCAGGGTGTATCCGGATAAAAAGCTGGTAAAGGTCTCTGCACCGCACCGGATAAAAGAGAGTGACTTGAATGCGGTTATTTCAGCCAAATCCGGATGGCTTCTGAGTCAGATCAACACTCCGGTTCCGGCAGCGCCACCTGAAATGCAGACCGGTGATGTTTCTTATTTTAAAGGCAAAGCCTATCCGCTGGTCTTTATGGAAAGACCGGCACCACCCCGGGTTATTCTTGATAAGAACCGTGGGCTTCTGGTCTATATCCGTCCCGGTGCATCCCATGAAAAAAAGATGGCGGTTCTGTCCCAGTGGTACCGGACCAGCCTTAAGGAAGAGATCCGTGGCCTTCTGGATGTGTGGGAGCCTATTATCGGGGTGACAGCCCGGGACTTTGGTGTGAAAAAGATGAAGACACGATGGGGAAGCTGCAATACCCGGGCCCGGCGGATCTGGTTAAACCTGGCCCTGATCCGGCTCTCCCCCTGTTACCTTGAATATGTTCTGGTCCACGAACTGGTTCATCTCCTGGAGCGGTACCATAACCGCCGGTTTTACGGATTTATGGACCAATTCCTTCCCCGGTGGAAAATAGTGAAGCAGGAGTTGAACCGGTATTCCCCTGCAACGGGATGATTTTCATTCTTCCCTGGGGGGATTGATCCAGTGCCTGGCTGCTATTTTCTTGAACCGGCCGGTATGTTTCAGGTGTTTTAAAGAAGATTCAAGCCCGGGAATCAGGTCCGCATGTTTCCTGTGAAGGTAGGGAAACTGATTATAGGCCATAATCGCCTTTTCATGAATGATAAGTTGTTCTTTCAACCCGGGATTGTCGTGGAGCAATAAGTCTGCCACAGAGGCAAACATGACAGCAGACCGGATCCTGCCCTGTGCAACCAGTTTCAGGGCGTAGAGGTTGCGGGTAACAGGGTGCCGGTTTTTTTCCTGGATGTTTTTCCTGATTCTTTTGGACCCCCTTAAAAAGGCAATTTTCCCCTGGTTGGCGGCAGCCCAGCTCGGTGCTCCGATTCTTGTTTCCTTTCCTGTGACCATGACGATCCTTGTCAGGACAATGGCCTCGTTTACCTTGACGTAATTGGATGTGTCATCCCTGGAAATCTGCTTGAAATTGTCCACCCGGCAGGGGTCTCCATCCATTTTACCGCTGTTGACCTCGGAGATTACCCTTCTGCCCGGCATTTCGATCATTTCCACGCCCAGGCCATGGGGGGCCAGTGCATTCCGGAGGACTTCGCCCAGGAAGTGACTCAGAGGGGGCCCTGTATGGGTTGCGAATCGAAGCGTTTCTCCGGCTGATGCTGAAGCGGCGGTTAAAAAAAATAAAGCGGTTATTAAAAGCCTCATGGATTGCTTCCTTGGTTTAAATCTAACTAAATTCAAAAAGCACCGGAAGATATGGATTTTTATAAATTACCTGGCCGCCTTTGGGCCGAAGATGCGATTTCACACCTGAATTCTGTCCTATGGGATCGCGCAGGAATTAGTTCCATTCTGTTTGCTAAATACCGAATGTTTTAAGGTTTTTGTAAACTTCACTCGGTGAAGTTATTTTTGTGCGGTCCCTATGATTCAAAGATAGCATAATAAGCCGGTATTTCTAAAGCAATATAAATTTTTAGGGAGGACCTGTCAGGTCCCCTGACCGGGCATCCAGCCAGCGGCTGATATCTGAAAAAACACGGTCATATCCTGGATCGTTGAATATTTCATGGAATTTATCAGGGTAAATCGTTAAAGATTTATCTTTTGACCCCACTGCTCCGTGAAATTGCCTGGCCCCTTCGGGGTCCACCAGGGCATCGGCACCGCCATGGAGGATGAGCAGGGGCAGGGTAATCTTATCAGCCTCATTCATCACCCGGTCACAGGCTGAAAGCATCTGGGCGGCCAGCCTGGCGATGAGTTTCCCGTTGGATACCAGGGGATCGCTGATATAGGCCTTTACCACGGAAGGATCCCTGCTGATATCGTTTGAGTCCAGTTGTTTAATGCCCAATGCCGGTATCAGCCATGAAAAGAACTTGGCCGCCAGAATCGTTACCGAGGATACATGATCCGGGATTTTGACCCCCGGACCGGACAGGATGACTCCGTCTACCTTGTCCTGGTTATCCAGCAGGTAGGCAGAGGTAATCAGGCCGCCCATGCTGTGGCCCACGATGAATACTTTTTTACCGGGTTCCCATTCCCTGACCTTGTCCACCATCATATCCAGTCCGTCCGTATACACTGAAAACCGGGGAACAAACAGGCGTTTCCCGCCGGAACGGCCGTGACCGTAATGGTCCAGCCCGTAGACGGCAAACCCCTGGGGAACCATGCTGTTTACGAGGTTCATATATCTGCCGCTGTGCTCCGCAACCCCGTGAACCACAATAATAGCGGCACGGGTGTCTGCTTCGGGCAGCCAGCATTGGTAAAAGAGATCTGTGGATTCCGGCCCCTTGAAGGCCCCCTGTTCCTGTGCCATCAGAAAAGCGCCTTAACCAGTTCATCCGTATCTGCCACCCGGATCTCTCCTTCAGGCAGAATCAGGTTTTTCCAGGACCAGTTGTGATGGGTAATAATGGTTTTTGCATCCAGGTGGGGCCGGTCTGCAGTGGTGTGGGCATCTGCGGCAACTATTGTTTCAAGTCCTTTGGCAGCTGCGGACCGGACCGTGGTATCCACACAGAAATCCGTGGCACAGCCCGTGATGACAAGCCTGTTTTCCTTAAGCCCGCGGATGGCCTCCAGCAAAGAGGTGTCAAGAAAACTGTCACATGCCCGCTTGCCGATTATAAGGTCAGTGGGAAGCCTGTCCAGGGCATCAATAATTTCCCAGCCCCGGGTCTCCGGCTCAAGGGCATCCCCCTTTGGGCCGTCGTGCCGGATAAAAATAACGGGTTGTTTTGCCTGTCTGAATTTTTCAATGAGCCGGTTGATCCGCCGGATTACCCCGTCCGTATCATACCGCGGGGTATCATCGGTAAACAGGCCCTTTTGCATATCCACAACCAGAAGGAGCATAATTTGAAGATCCTTTTTTGATTAGAGAAATGTTAATGGGTATCAGAAAGTGCCGTATATTGCAAAAAAAATTAAAACCCGTGCCAGGTTTACAGGCCATGGCCTTAGGCCTGAATGACCGTATTTTGCTTATGGTTTCCGGATGTATCAATCAGGACGGATCAATCTTGCCTAAAAACAGCAGGGCTGGTAAATTGAATATCTTAACCTAAATGATTATAGATACGGGAATATAAATATGGCAACGCCCAAAGAATGGACAAAATCAGGCTGGAAAAAACACACAGCCCTCCAGCAACCCAATTGGCCGGACAGGAAAAAACTGGATAAAGTCATCGGGAACCTGGCTTTGCTGCCGCCCCTGGTTTTTGCAGGAGAGATCAGGGTATTAAAGGAGATGCTGGCCAAGGCCTCTAAAGGGGAGGCTTTTCTGCTTCAGGGAGGGGACTGCTCGGAGAATTTTTCCCAGGTTACCGCACCCAATATCAGGGAAACGTTAAAAGTGTTGCTGCAGATGGCCGTGGTTCTGACCTATGCGGGAGGAAAACCCGTTATCAAGGTCGGCCGTATTGCAGGGCAGTTTGCCAAACCCCGGTCATCAGAGACCGAACTGGTGGATGGGGTTGAGCTTCCGTCCTATCGGGGCGACATGGTAAACAAGATAGAGCCCACCATCGAGGACCGGACACCGAATCCTAAATTTATGCTTAAAGGCTATTATATGGCGGCGTCCACCCTGAACCTGCTGCGGGCATTTACCAGGGGGGGATACGCAGCCCTGGACAGGGTTCAGGCCTGGAACCAGGAGTTTGTTGTTCAATCGCCCATGGGCCGGTCCTATGACCGTTTAGCCAAACAGATTGACACGGCAATCAAGTTCATGAATACCATTGGCATCCCGACAGATATACCCCAGGTTAACCAGACCCAGTTTTTTACCTCCCATGAGGCCCTGTTGTTAAACTACGAAGAGGCATTGACCCGCATTGATACCATCACCGGGGACTGGTATGACTGTTCCGCACATATGCTCTGGATAGGGGAGCGGACCCGCCAGGTGGACGGGGCCCACGTTGCTTTTTTAAAGGGGGTGCTCAATCCGGTCGGGGTTAAAATAGGGCCGGACTACGACCTTGATAATGTCAAACAGCTTATTGAAGCCCTGAATCCTGAAAACGAAGCCGGGCGCTTAACCCTGATTACCAGGATGGGGGTGGATAATATAGAAAAGGTGCTGGCCCCCTTGCTTCGCGAGACAAAGAAAGAGGGATATCATATCGTGTGGAGCTGCGACCCCATGCATGCCAATACCTATACATCGGCATCCGGGCACAAGACCCGGGATTTCAATAATATTTTAAAGGAGATCACCCGGTTTTTTGAAATCCACAGGGTGGAAGGCACAATCCCCGGGGGGATCCACCTTGAAATGACAGGTAAAAATGTCACCGAATGTGTGGGTGGGGCCAGAAATATTGTCAGTGAAGAACTTCACAGCCGGTATGACACCACCTGTGACCCGCGTTTGAATGCCGAGCAGAGCCTGGAGGTGGCTTTCCAGATCGCTGACATGATTAAATGAAGCCCTTTCCTGAAAGGAAACCCGGCGGCGTTCAGCCGCCGGTAAAGGGGGTAATCCGCTGCACGGCTTTTTTAGGTGTTAAGCCGCTTTTTCCTTTGCCGCCAGCACTGCCGCACCGATGGCCCCGTTTTCCTGGGGGGAGTCTCCCACCAGGATGTCAAGGCCGAGGCGGGTTTCAAGTGCTTTTACAAGGCCGATGTTTTTGGCCACACCACCGGTCATGACTACAGGGCCCTGAATCCTTATTTTTGTGGCAAGACCGGCCACCCGGGCTGCCGTGGATTCATGGATACCGGCAATGATATTCTCCCTTGATTCCTGTCCGGCAATCATGGAGATGACTTCGGATTCGGCAAATACCGTGCAGATACTTGAAATTTTAGCTGGTTTTTTTGACTTCAAGCTCATGGGGCCCAGCTGGTATAGATCCAGTTCAAGGGCTTTGGCCATGACTTCCAGGAACCGGCCGGTTCCGGCGGCGCATTTGTCGTTCATGGCAAAGTTTTCCACCTGGCCGGCCTCATTGAGCAGGATTGCCTTGGAATCCTGGCCGCCCACATCAATGATGCCCCGGATGCCGGGGTTGGAAAAGTGGGCGCCTGCACCGTGGCAGATGATCTCGGTCATGGCTTTGCCGGCAAATTCCACCGAATTCCTGCCGTAACCCGTTGCAATAACCCCCGCGACCTCATCCCGCCGGGTATCGGTTTCGTCCAGAAGGGCTGTGAACACCTTTTCTCCGGCTGTGACCGGATTATACCCTGTGGGGATGACCCGGGTGCCTTTTAAACTAAGGGCCCCTGCTTTATCCTTTTTTATCAGGGCGGCTTTGGCTGTTATAGATCCGATATCAATGCCTGCGAATATCATACGGCTGTGGCCCCCCCGTCAACCACCAGTGTCTGGCCCGTGATGAACGAGGAACCCTCTGATGCCAGGAAAAGCACCGGGCGGACCACATCTTCGACCTCCGCTATCCTGCCCATGGGAATGGTTGATGTGACATGGGTGAGCAGTTCCTTGTTGGACCAGAAGGGCTCCGAAAATTTGGTCCTTACCATGGCAGGGGCCACAGCATTGACCTGAACGTTGAACATGGCCAGTTCAGAGGCCAGGACCCTGGTGAGCATTTCAATGCCGGCCTTGGCAATGCCATAGATTCCCATGCCCGGGGTGGCTTTCCTGCCGGCAATGGAGGTCACGGAGACGATCTTTCCGCTGTTTTTCCCCCGCATCATGGCCGCTGCCTTCCGGCTGACCAGGAAGGTGCCGGAGAGGTTGGTGTCGATGATCTTCTGCCACAGGCCAGGGTCCAGGTCTGCCACACCCGGGGTGATCAGGTTCATGCCCACATTGTTTATCAGTATATCCAGATGGCCGGTTTCCTTTTCAATGGTGCCGAACAGGGCGTCCACGGCTTCCGGCTTTCCCACATGGGCCGGAACCGTGATCAGGCGGTCAGGATTGCCCAGGGTCTCCCGGGCGGAATCAAGGCCGTCCTGCTTGCGTCCGCAGATGAAAACCTTTGCCCCTTCGTCCAATAGGGTTCTGGCAATTTCAAGGCCGATGCCCCGGCTGCCGCCTGTAACCAGGGCTGTTTTATCCTTAAGATCAAATTTCATTGGACTCTCCTTTGCTTGACGATTTCCATGAAGGCATCAATCCTTGTCTCTGCCTGGGATTGTGAAAAATTCCTGGGGTCCACCATATCTGCCTCCAGCATGAGCACGGGGATTCCCGCCTTTTCCCGGACAATATTCATGATGTCCATCTGCCCGAAGGAATAAGGTTTGCAGGACCTATTCGAGTGCATTACAAATCCGTCTACATCATAGAACCGGATCATGTCAAGGACCTGTTCAGCCATCTGATCTACCCCGATGTTCAGGTAAATGCGGGTATAGGCCTCTGCCATGGAGCCTAAAAAGTCGTCCGGATCTATATATTTAATGGCGGAACACCAGGCCGAGGTATAGGTATCTGCAACCAGGCAGGCATTATGGTCTGAAAATTTATTGGACAGCCACTTCAGGCTGTACCACACCGGCAGGTTGTCCCAGAGCAGGCGGTATTTTTCTTCCGGTACAATGGATATACCCTGTTTTACACGCGTTTCCATCTCAGCCAGAAGCCCGGTATAAAAGTCAACGGCAGTCCGGGTTCCCCTGAGGGTGACGATCAGGGCCAGAAAGAAAAAAGCGTCAAAGGCCGACATGGGTGAGGGCTTGTTGGCTGTGACATTCAACACCTTTTGCCAGAGGAGCTGGCCCTCCAGGGCAAGCCTGCCCACCTCCTTCATCCTGTCATAGTCAAAGGTCCGGCCTGTGTTTTTTTCAAGGAAGCGGATGTACTCTTTCATCTGCCGGTGCACGTAGCCGGCGATTTCTCTGGTATAGCCTGTGTGGCAGATAGGTGTGTCCAGGATAAACAGCGGCACGTTAAACAGTCTTGCCTGTACCTCGTACCATTTGAGAACCGTGCCGCAGATATTGTTGCAGCAGATAAGCATGTCAGGCCTGGGAAGGCCGCCAAGGGGGCCCCCTTTGACCACGGCACAGGAAATGTCAGCCCTTGCATAGGAGCAGAGATCCGTGCTGTACCCCATGTCCTCTGCCTTTGTGCAGAGGTCTTCCCCCATTTTCGAGGCGCCGATCATCGCACCGTGGTTCTCCGGGTACACCGGTATGATATCCATGGCGATCAGGGGCTCCACAGGCCCACCGGAGGTGATCCAGGCCACGGTTTTGTTGTTTTCCCCTGCGGTCAGGGCATCCATGTAATACCCGGTCATGATGTCCCGCATCTTTTTTGCGGATCGTATCTTTCTTGCCTCTTTGGCAGGATCTTTTTCTTTTTTGTCGTTCATAAGGACCTCTTAAGTTGGACCGCTTGACCCGAAATATCCGGGTTAAATCATGTGAATAAAGGTTTCAAGCCGGGTGGACATCTGGCCGCCGCTGTCCTGCTGATCATCCATTTCCAGGTGAAGGTGTTTGATTCCCTCTTTGTCCAGAGAATCCTTAAGGTAAGGATAATCAAAGGCATGGGGATCACAGAATTTGAGCAGGGTGAAAATCACCCCGTCCGCCTCTTTCTCCTTTGCAAGCCTGACCAATGCCTCCCCCCGGACTGTATTGCCGCTGTGTTTGGCAGGGCAGACCACCCTGTCCGCGTATCTGGCGGTGAGTCCGTCCATGGGCGCTCTGTCTTCGGGGATCGTTCCTTCAAACCAGCGCTGGCCGGAGCACAGGTCATCCCCGACAACCGCACCGCCTGAGTTCTCTATCAGGGTGTAGAGATCCGGCATATCGCAGACCGAGCCTGAGAGAATCACACGTTTGGGATTCACATCAGGCGGAGCAGCTGCTTCCAGAACGGTGACCAGGGCGGTCAGGCTCCTGTCCAGCTTTTCCCGGTCCATGATCATGGCCGCCTTGATGACGGTGAACAGGTCTTTGCCTGAGATAATGCCGGGAGACCTGCTTTTCAGAGTGTAGATCCGGGCAAGGGTTGCACGGATCCGGTTGAACAGGCGTATGGATGCGCCCAGGTCATCATCGGAAACAGGGGTTCCCGTATAGTTGCCAAGGTCTGATCTGAATTTCTCAAGAATACTTGTCATGTAATCCCTGGCCGAGTCCGTGGTCAGTTTTGCCGGCATGATCACGTCGGCAAAAAAGGCCTGGTTCATGTTCATGCGCCAGATGTCTGACAGACGCTGGATGGAATCGCAGGTGTGGGGAAACACCGTGCCGTCCAGGTAATCCAGGCGGCCGGCAAGCCCGTCTTCCAGAATGCCGCGGACAAGGGAGCAGCAATAGGCCTGGAGGTGGTTTTCGGCAAGGTGAATGTCTGCCTTTGAGGAGAACAGCCGGACGGGATGGCAGCCGGCTGCGTAAATGAGTTCTTCCGGCGCATAGGAACAGAGGTAGCCGATGATCATTTTGCCGTCATTTTTTATGGTTGCCGCCATGGCTGCCGGGTCTTCCGCAGCCGTATAAAAGGGGGTTAACTCTGGTATCATGGATCGTCTCCTGTTTTAATTGCCGGTATATTCACCGGTCTTGCGTAACCTGTCCATCTCTTCATCTTCAAGAACCTTGAACGCCACCTTGCCCACCAGGGTGGTGGGAAGTTCGGTTCTGAACTCAATGCTTCTGGGACAGCTCCATTTGATCAGGTTTTTTCTGCAATGGGAAATAAGTTCCTTTTCCAGAACCGCATCATGGTCTTCCATCCCTTTTGCTTTAACCACAAAGGCCTTGCCCCTTTCCACCTGGTCCGGGTCCGGCACGCCGATGACGCAGGCCTCTTCAACTTTGGGGTGCTGGTATAAAAGCTCTTCCACCTGGGCCGGATAGACATTCATGCCTGATGATTTTATCATCCTTTTCTGGCGCAGCTTGAAGTAGAAAAACCCCTCCTGGTCCTGGTGGGCGATATCACCGGTGTGAAGCCAGGTCTTCCCGTCTGAATGAACCTTCAGGGTCTTATCAGTCTCTTCTTTCTGGTTGAGATACCCCTTCATCACGGCCGGGCCAGAGAGGCAGATTTCCCCGTCATCCCCCAGGGCTGCAGTTTTAACGGTATCGGGAATTACGATTTTAGCATCCATATCCGGAAAGGGTACACCGATGCTGTGTTCCCGGTAAGACCCCATGGGCATTGCCATGACAGCGGTGACCGCCTCGGTAAGGCCGTAGCCTTCAAGGAGCTTGACATCCCCTCCCTGTTTTTGGACGATGGCTTCAAACTCTTCCTTTACAGTTCCCGGCAGGGTGTCAGCCCCGCAGAAGGCCGCCTTAAGGCAGGAGAGTTTTGCCTGTTGAAAATTCTTGTTTTTGCACAGGGCCGCATAAAGGGTGGGCACCCCGATAATAAAGGATGGTTTCTGGTTTCGTATGAGTTTGGCCACAATTTCAGGGGTGAACTGGGGCACAAGGATGCTTTTTGCACCACCCATGAAAGCGGCATTGATGCATACCCCAAGCCCGAATCCGTGGAATATCGGCAGAATGGCCAGGATTGAATCTGTTTCATCCAGGTCGCCCCAGGATGCCACCATCATGCCCTCGGAAATAAAATTCATATTGGAAAGCAGGATACCCTTTGGCTTTCCCGTGGTGCCGCCTGAATAAAGGATGACAGCGGTGTCATCAGGATCTGTCTTTACCTTTGGCTGTTTTGGCCAGGGCCGGATCATGATGTCCTGCCAGAAAGAGACCTGGCTGTCTTCGGGTACGGCAGGGATTTTTCTCCCCTTGGTCAGCCAGAAGCCGAATCGTTTAGCCGGGGAGAGAAAATCACCGATTTTAGTGAGGATCAGCCTGTTGCACGGTGTCTTGTCCATAGCCCGCCTGAATTTTCCGTAGAAGGCATCCAGGGTCAGGGCCATCTTTGAACCGGACAAGGTCAGGTAAAATTCGATTTCCGCTTCCGTGGACAGGGGGTGGATCATGGATGCCACTGCCCCGAGTTTATTGGCGGCATAGAAACAGATAATCCCCTGGGGAGAGGTGGGCATGGAAATGGTGATGGTGTCCCCCTTTTCCAGGCCCAGTCCGGCCAGGGCGTCGGCGCAGGTGTCGATAAGGTTTGAAAATTTTCTGTAAGTGCACTGGGTACCCATGAAATCCCAGGCAGTCTTGTCCGGTACCCGGTTCACCGACTGCATCACGGATTCATACATAGTGGCCCTGGGGTAGTCAAGGGAATGGGGAACTTCGGCGTAATAGTCCAGCCAGGGGCGGTTTTTCAGCATCTTTCCTCCTCTCTTAACAGGATAAACAAACAAGAAAAAGTCTGGTGGTTTCTATATCGAACGGCGGTCGGCGTGTCAACCATTGCTTGTCGATTACCCCAATTTATGTTAAAAAAGTGTATCAATAATAAAATATCTGACAGGAAATCATGCAGAAAAAAGATACATTAAGCCGGTTAAAGGCTGAAGAACGGAAAATGCGGCAGCAGATCATCATTGATGCGGCCCGGGAGGTCTTTGGCCAGAAAACCTATGACAGGGCAAGCATGTCGGAGATCGCCAAGACCGCCGGTATTGCAAAATCCTCCATCTACACCTATTTCAACTCCCAGGAAGAACTCTACGCCCGGATCGCATACATGGATGCCATCGAGTTCATCAACGACTTGCAGGGCCGTATAGACCGGACACCTGAGGTTGCCCTGGAAACAAGCATCTCATATTTTCTTGAGTACTATATCGCCCATACCGCCCAATGGCGGATGATCACCCATTTTGCCCTTCACGGTAACAAGGAGATGGAGGCGGTGGACCAGCTCAACGAGATCGGCAGGCGGCTCATGGATGTCTTTGAGGCGGTATTCAAGGCCCTGGGGGCTGCGGACAACTCACGGATTCTGGCCCACACCCTGTTCTCCTGCCTCTCCGGTATTCTCATTGCATTCAGAAACTATCCGGGCCGCAGTGAACAGGAGCGGATTGCCCATATGAAACGGATCGGCAGCATGGTGGAATCCATGATCCTGGCCCTTATTGAGAGAAACGCCTGAGTTAAGCGCTCCTCTCTCCGCCGATTATTTTTTCCGTAACGGTCATGAAGTCCTTTACCATGAAAGAGCACCATTTTTCCCTGTGCCGGATCATGAGAACAGGTAACTCCTGACCGTGCCGGTCCCAGTTAAGGACGATGAGTTCGCCCTCAACCAGCTCCTTTGCCACGGCCTTTTCCGGACAGATTGTCACTCCCACCCCTTTTTTCAAACAGGTTTTCAGGCTGGCAACACTTGAGAATTCAATTATTTTCGGCTGAATATCTCTTTTTTCGAGCGACCGCTCGATGGTCCGGCGATAACTTCAGTCAGTCTTCGGCAGGAGCAGGGTCTGCCCTGCAAGGTCCTGATAGGTGATATTTTTTTTACCTGTAAAATAATGGTTCCGGCCGGCAGTCATGACCAGTTCTTCCGTGCCCAGGATTTTGACGCTCATATCCCTGAATGTGACCGTCTCAAAAAGGAGAAATGCCAGGTCAATTTTACCGGCGTTGAGTTCCTCCTTAAGCCGGGTATCCGAGCAGTTCATGAATACCAGGCGGATCCACGGGTGCATACGATGGTAGGCCTCTATAATATCCGGCATATAAACCGATGCCAGGGTCTCAGGCACCCGGATAATCAGGGTGCCTCCGGCATCGGCACTGTCCCTGCCTGAGACTTCTGAGCGGATCTCCCTGGTCATTTCAGCCATTCGCCTGGCATAATCGTACAGGCTTTTTCCCGCCTCTGTGATGGTGATCTGCCGGCCGATCCGGTCAAACAACCTCACCGACAACTCCTCTTCCAGAGCTTTGACCTGTGCGGATACGGAGGATTGTGCCATATGCAGGGCTTTGGCTGCCCGTGTAAAACTCTCCTGATCCGCCACTGCTTTGAATGTCTTGAGCTGGCGCAGTTCCATGTATTCTCTCCCCTGTCTGTCCTCCGGCCCCATCGGTCAGGGCGATACCCCCTATCGGAATAAATCGTTGGACGTGATTGAAAATGAGGTTTAATCGTTAAACCAGATAGTAACAATATTACAGGGAGGATGAAATGGAAAAATTAAAAATTGACGCAGACAAGATCAGTAACCGGGCCGGAGAGTATTTCGGAAACGGATTTCACTGTGCCGAAGCCGTTGCAAAATCGGTTATCAGCGGAATGGGCGGGGACGGCTCCTTAGCCACATCCCATGCCACGGCCTTTGGCGGCGGTTTCGGTAAAAGCCATGAAGAGGCCTGCGGTGCCCTGTCAGGGGCCTTGATTGTGATCGGCCATTATTTCGGCCGCACCCACCCCGGCCCGGACTGGGACAAGCCGGCCGCTCTCGGGGCGGATATCAGGAATCTTTTTCTTGCACAATGGGGCACCACACATTGCCAAACCCTCTGTGACCGGTTTGGAAAAGAAAGCCAGATGGACTGCTGCAGGGACATTGTCAGGAGAGTGGCCAAAGATCTAACGCATTTATTGGAGGGGCAGGCAGGGGATTAGAATTTGACAAGGGGGTGGCCAGAGCATATGATCAGATAATATTCATCCAAGTTATCCTGATAAATAAACCAGGGGGAGATGCGTATGCCACTGCCCAATAAAAAAGGATGGCTGGCCATTGTTTTTATCCTGGTCTGCCTGGCCATACCTTTTTGTATCACATATTACGTATCCACAGACACCTTCAGGGCCAGATATGCCGGTTTACAGGGGCCATTACCTGAAGTCCCCGAAGGTGCATCTTTGGAAAAATCCAGAACCATGGGCGATCAGGTCCTGCTGGTGAGAGGGGAGCGGATCCGGCTCCACAACACCAGTCTTATTTATAGGGGAATCGAAAACGACGAGGTGATCCTGGATCTTTTCCTGGAGGAACTGGATCATGACCATGCCTACCCCCAGAAGTTTTCAAGGGATATTCCTGAGGGAAAGGTGATCCGGTTCGGCGATGTGGCTTATACGGTGAAAGCAGTGAGTCAGCATACCCTGGTACTTAAAATTCACAAGACCATGGGAACGCAATAGGAAGTTCCGTGCGAATCAGGCTGCCCCGCGGATGCGGGGCAGCTATATTTATTTTTTCAACAGTTTTTCAAGAAGATCAATCCGCTTCCGGTTATCCTCTCCGTTTCTGAACGAGATGACCAGGGGCTTGTCCTCAAGGCTTTTCTCCAGGGGTTCAACATTGGAGATTCCCTCTTGACCGGCAAGGTACATCATGACGTTGGGATCGGTAAGGGCAACCTGGAAGCGGCCCCCGGATAATTTTTTTAATAATGATATTTCATCCGCGCTTTTGTCCACATGTTTGGGATGGGATTTCATTGCCTCCTGGACACGCTTCGGGTATACGTAGGTCGAGATAATACCCACTTTATAATTCTCAAACAATTCCTGTACGGTATCAAAATCAACAGCGGCATCTTTTTGTTTGATATAGCCCAGTACGGACCAGTCAACCGGGGGAGAGGCGACAAAGCCGTCTGCCACCTCTTCAGGCCAGGCCGGGAAATATCCCACATACCCGGGCCTGCCGGCCAGGTACTGGGCCCGTTTCCAGGGGTAGAATTCCACCACCAGGGTAATCCCCTGCTTTTCAAGCATCATGCGCAGTTTCTGGATGCTGTTTCCCTGGCTTGCCATTTCAGCTCCGGAATAGGGCTGCCAGTTCAGGGAGGTCAGTTTCCATGTCTCAGCAGATGCATGGCCGGTCCATACAAGTGAAACAGTCAAAAGGGTCGCCATTGCCAAACGTTTAATAGATATCATAGGAACTCTCCTTTAGATAAAAGTTCGGGGGTTACGATTTATCGTAAAAACTACTGGGTTGAACAATTGCTTGGGCTGATTTGGAGTCGGGTACTTATTAAATATAGCAGGTCTTTAAAATTTGTCAAACCGGGGGAAATCCGGCTGTGGTTTTTCCGGCAGGCTGCAAAAAAACGTATGCACGGCCGTTTGAATCTGTTAAATCTTGGGCATGTACGACGTGATCATTATAGGGGCCGGGCCTGCCGGCACCGCAGCCGGGTTTGACCTGGTATCAGCCGGATATTCGGTGCTGCTGCTGGACAGGCGGAATTTTCCCAGGAAAAAAGCCTGTGCGGGCGGGATTACGCCCAAGGCCCTGGATCTGTTTGCCTATGATATCTCCGGCTTCATCGAACAGACCTGTTATGAGGTAAAGGTGCGGCGGCCGGGCGGGCGGTGCTTTACAGTGAAGGACAGCCGTCCCTTATGTTATATGACCCGGCGCCGGGACCTGGATATGTTCTCTTTGAACAAGGTGGTTGGCGCAGGGGGCAGGTTTCGAAAAACCGGCCCCATCAGCGCCGTTTCCCAGGAGGAGGATCATGTGGCGGTACATACGCCGGAAGGCCGTTTGGCTGCACGGTATATTATCGGGGCGGACGGGGCCAATTCCAGGGTCCGGCAGATGGCGGTCCGCCCCAGGACCCGGTATCACATCCGTAAATGCCCCGCCCTGGAGGCAGACGTCTATGTAAACAACGCCCAGGGCTTTAAGATGGAGTTTGATTTTTCACAGGGTATCCCCGGGTATTATTGGATATTTCCCAAAAAGGCTCATGTAAGTATCGGCATCTTTGCCGCTGACAGAAATGTACCCATGACTGCCCGGCACCTGGCTGACTATGCTGCCAGGCGGCTGGGCACGGATCGCCTCAGGAACATTAAAGGGTATCCCATCGGGGTCGACGGAAGGGGAACTTTTTCAGGCCGGAAGCCCGGCGCGGGAAGGGTGCTGCTTGCAGGGGATTCGGCCGGAGTTGCAGAGCCGATGCTGGGAGAGGGAATCTACTATGCACTTAAGTCGGGACAGCTGGCTGCCGCAGCCATAATCAGGGCGCTGGAAGGTGGCAGGCCGGCGCTGACATCCTATCATTATTCTATGGCCCGGGTTCGTCTGGACCTGGGGTTGTACTCCCTTGGGGCCGGTCTTTTATATCGCATACCAGGCCCCTGTCTCGGATTGGCGAAATTTAAGGGGGTTCACGGGCATTTTTCCAGGGGATATGCGGCCGGCCGCTCCCTTTCCGGGATTGTTTTCCCATTTTGATCCGTTCACATCATGATCCCAGGCTGTACGCTGTCAGAATACCGGTTTGCTGAAACCGGACCTGAACCAAGGGGCATCAGCCGTCTGCGTTATCCTCCCCCGGGCCTGAAAAAGAGGGGGTCATTTTTTTCTTTTTTGAATTGTATCTCGAATTAAATTCTGCTATGCAGTTAAAAATTCTTATTTAACATCTGTTTACAAATGCACTAAATGGGGAAGAGGTTGAAATATGCCCGAAAATACTGCGTCATCCCAAGCTGTAGGAAAAGTCGTACAGGCGCATGGTCAGGTTCGTGCCGAATCCGGCACCGAGGTCAGAACCCTTGAAACCGGAAGCGATATTTTCCAGGGGGATGTTATCATCACGGCCAAGGAGAGCGGAATCGAAATTCTCTTTAATGATAAGACCGCCCTTTCCCAGGGTGAAGAGAGCCAGATCTCAGTGGATTCCTATGTCTATAATGCCTCTGATCCGTCCGGTTCCGATCTGCTTCTCCAGATGACAAAAGGGGTTTTCCGGACGGTTACCGGTGAAATCGCAGAACAGAATCCCGATCATTTCCAGCTAAAATCCCCCCTTGCCACCATTGGTATCCGCGGCACCACGGTTGTCAGCGAGGTGGGCGGCATTACGGAAAAGCACGGTGTGGAAGATATCGGTCCCGGAAAAGTCCTTGTGGTACAGGATGCCATGGGAAATATCCAGTTCATTGACGCCCCGAAACTGATCATTGACCTGATCCAGGGCCAGGCCATCAGGGCGCCCCGCCCCCTGACGGACCAGGAACTCCAGCAGTTTAAGTCCAGCGCCCCTTTAACCACCCAGGGCGAGGAACCGGCAGTTGATGAAGGAGAAGAGAGCGAAGAGGGCGAAGATGAGGAAGGCACAGGAGATGAAACTGCAGAGGCCACTGATGGTGAAGATATCTTTTCCGACGGTACCATATTAGGGGTGCTTGATTATTCAGATATTGATGAGTTGGTGTTTTATGAATCAGCACTTCCAAGTGAGTTTGAATTAGTCCCCACATATTCGCCGACGCGCGAGGAAGTCTTCGAAGAGGCGGCAGAAGAAACTGTTGAGGACGATACCGAAGATACTCAATCTGAAGACGAAACCATTACCGGCACAGATTCTTCCGAAAGCCTGAGCGGCGGAGACGGTGACGATACGATCTACGGCTATGGCGGAAACGACACCATAAGCGGTGGTGCGGATGATGATGATATATACGGGGGTGACGGTGATGACAGTATCTCCGGTGGTAGCGGCAACGATAACCTGGACGGTGGCGACGGTATTGATTCCCTGATGGGGGGCGCCGGCGCAGATACCATTGACGGCGGCAACTGGAGTACCGATGATGCAAGAAATTATCTGAGCTATGCTGACGATCCCGGTGCCGTTCAGATAGATATAGACTATACCTGGAAAAATGGCTCCGGTACCTACTCGGGCTCGGCAACCGACGGCTGGGGAGATAAGGATACGTTAATCGATATCGACCGGTTTGCCGGTTCAGATTACGGGGACAAAATAACCATCTCCATTGATGATGTGGACGGGGATTGCAATAACCGGTTTTACATCTGGGGCGGTGACGGGGCTGATACGATTACAGGGACCTATGACAGTGAGAATAATAATTACGATCGGGTCAGGGTGATGTACTTTGATGATCCGGGCGGGGTTGATGTTGACCTGGCAGAGGGCACAGGCAAAGACGGCTGGGGCAATACAGATGTATTGAAGGATATCAATGCCGTCGGCGGATCGGATCACAATGATACCCTTTTAGGGTCAGACAACTACAACGAAGGCTTTTTCGGAACCCTTGGGGATGACAGTATTGACGGCGGCACTAGTGACTGGGACTGGGTCGCTTATGACTGGGGCGGTATTGAGGAGTCCAGCGTACGCCAGATGGAAATTAACCTTGATGACGGATACGCCATAGGAAAGGACAGCGGCGGAGCAGATGTGTTCGACGATACCCTGAAAGGAATTGAAGCGGCCTGGGGATCGGTTTATGACGATACCATCATCGGCAGCGAGACCAGTGTGGAACTGTCCGGATCGGAGGGGAACGATTCCCTGGTCGGCGGAAGTTATAATTCAAAAAACTACACTGAGACGTTTATCGGCGGAAAAGGGGATGACACCATAGACGGCGGCGGCTTTTCAGGCCCCCATCCTAAAAACAAGGTCGACTACAACGCATATGATTCCGATGATGGTGCCACCGGCGGGGTAACCGTTGATATCGACTATACGCACAACGGATCCGGCACTTATGTGGGCAGTGCCACGGACCCATTCGGGGATCATGATACCCTGATAGATATCAACCGTTTTAACCTGTCTGACAATGACGATAAAATAACCATTACCATAAATGACCAGGACAGCGGCTTCGATACCCGCTGGTACATTTACGGAAATGACGGTGCCGACACCATGATCGGTACTCCAGGCGAACGGATAAGGGTCTTGTACCATGATGATCCAGACGGGGTCACCGTTGACCTTGAAGCCGGAACAGCAGTTGACGGCTGGGGCAATACAGATATAATAACCGATATTTTCCAGGTCAGCGGCTCCAATGAGGGTGAGGATGACATTACGGGGAGTTCTTCCGACGATATGCTCATCGGGTCCATGGGCAATGATTCGCTTAACGGTGGTTCTGGGAACGATTCCGCTGACTACTCCTGGCTGTACGGTGTGGACGGTTTGTTTTATGTTGAAGTGGACCTGTGGCTGAATGAGGCTGAGGGCTTTTCCGGTGATGAGAGCAGGCTTTTCAGGGATAGCCTGACCAGTATTGAAAATGCCGGCGGCACAGATGGCGGAAATGATTTCCTGACCGGTGATTCGGGTGACAATGAACTGGAAGGGTATGGGGGGGATGACACCCTTGACGGGTACTCAGGAGGTAACGATACCCTTTATGGCGGAGACGGGAGCGACGTGTTCCGGCTGGTTGACGGTAATTCGTCTTACTCCGATGTGATTGCTGATTTCAGTTATACGGAGTCAGACCTGGTGCAGATTGATGAACAGACCCTCGGGTTTTCCGCCAACGGAAATACCGATTTTACAAAGGCGTTTGATATCGGCGGAGAGGTGGATCCTGAGTTCTATAAGATTATCGCAGTTACAGATCAGGCCACCAGTACTGACGAGAATAACAGGTTTGTGGATGTGGCCAGTGTAATTGATAGTGCACTGACCAACGTAGGCATGAGCGGCAGCCAGGCCACTTATTTTGTGGTCAGTGACGGAGAAGATACCCGTGGATATTACTGGGCAGGGGATTCTGACGCCGGATACGATGTTGATGCGTCGGAACTCCAATTGATGGTGCAGATGGAAGGAATCACCAGCCTGTCGGATATGACGGAAGACCATGTTCAGATTATTGAGGCTTGATCCATAGCAGATAACAAAATTGCGTTTCGGAAAAATACGCAGTGAGAAAACCTATTCGGTACTATTGCCCTGCCGGTGTTTGATTCGGCAGGGCAGTTTTTTTAGAAGGCTTTTTTAAAGGGGGACTGTCCGGTCCGCATCCTTTTAATCACAAAAATGAGTTTAAAACCGGCTTCAGTTTTGGGTTTTTAACGCATAATCACAAAAAAGTATTAATAAAATCACAAATTTGTATTTTTATTGAAAGTGGTTTGTAATCGTGTTGTGTTAATATATTTAATAAACTTAGGTTGTTATCGTTTGAAAGATGCCGTTTTTCACACTGGCACCTCTCTTGCTCTATAAGAGACCAAGTTAAATCAACCTGTTTTTAACAGAACCTGAGCAAGGGAGAAAAGATGAAAAAAATCCTGGCAGTAATCAAACCCTTTAAAGTGGATGAGGTGAAAGATGCCCTGGCCAAAATCAATATCAACGGAATGACCATTTCCGAGGTCAAGGGGTTCGGCCGGCAGAAAGGGCATAAGGAGGTGTACCGCGGGGCAGAGTATCAGACGGATTTTGTTTCCAAGGTAGAGCTTAAAATCTGTGTAAATGACGATCAGGCCCGGTCTGTTGTGGATACCATCGTGGAAACCGCGAAAACCGGGAAGATCGGTGACGGAAAGATCTTTATCCTTCCGGTGGAAGAGGCGGTCCGTATCCGTACCGGTGAAACCGGCGTTGAAGCCATGTAATGATAATTCCCGAGGAGAATTGTAAAATGAAATATATCGGAATGATTTTAGTAGCGTTTATCTGCAGCATGACCACGGCCTGGGCCGGAGAAGGGCTTACCAATAAAGATGCCATTGCCATGGTGCAGTCCCACGCCGACTATGTCTGGACCCTGGTCTGTGCCGTGCTCGTATTTTTTATGCAGGCAGGGTTTGCCATGGTTGAGGCCGGATTCACCCGGGCCAAGAATGCCGTGAATATAATGATGAAAAACCTCATGGACTTTTCCATGGGCACGATCTCTTTCTGGGCTGTGGGGTTCGGCATCATGTTCGGTGTTTCCAAAACCGGTTTTTTCGGCACCACCGGTTTTTTCCTAAGTGATTTTGAAGTCGGGGGAGATCCCTGGGTCCTTGCCTTCTGGATGTTCCAAGTGGTTTTTGCCGCCACTGCCGCCACCATTGTATCCGGAGCCATGGCCGAACGGACAAAATTCACGGCTTACCTGGTGTATACGGCCTGTGTTACCGGCCTGATTTACCCGGTTTTCGGGTCCTGGGCGTGGGGATCCCTGCTCAACGGCTCAGGGTGGCTTGAAGGCCTGGGCTTTATCGATTTTGCAGGCTCCACCGTTGTTCACTCCGTGGGCGGCTGGGCTGCCCTTGCCGGTGCCGTGGTCCTTGGCCCCCGTCTGGGGAAATATACAAAAGACGGCCGGGTCAAACCGATTCTGGGCCACAACATCCCCCTGGCAGCCCTTGGTGTTTTTATTCTCTGGGTCGGCTGGTTCGGATTTAACCCCGGGTCCACCACTGCTGCAAATAAAGATATTGCCATGATTTTTGTGAATACCAACCTGGCGGCTGCTGCCGGTGCTGTCTTGGCCATGATCGTCTCCTGGATGAAGTTTGGAAAGCCCGAAGTAGGCATGAGCCTTAACGGCGCACTTGCCGGGCTCGTGGGGATTACTGCCGGATGCGCCAATGTCAGCCCCGGCAGCGCCGTTATTATCGGTGCTGTTGCCGGCATCCTTGTGGTCTTTTCCGTTCTCTTTTTTGAGAAAATCCGGATTGATGATCCCGTGGGTGCTATTTCCGTCCACGGTGTCTGCGGTGCCTGGGGAACCCTTGCGGCCGGTATTTTCAACATCGGCGGTACCTCGTTGGCCATCCTGTCCGTACAGGGCATCGGTATCCTGGCCTGTTTTGCCTGGACATTTACCGCAGCCTATGCCCTGTTCAAAACCATTGATGCCGTTATGGGACTGAGGGTGTCTGAAGAGGAGGAGCTGGAAGGGCTGGATGCAACGGAACACGGCGGCAACGCCTATCCCGATTTTACCACCATCAACCACGGCAGCGGATTTTCCGGCAGTGCTTCCGGCGGCGGTGAAGCAGCAGCTTCTGCTTATTCATCCACGCTGGCCAGCCAGCCCTGATTCCATCTGCCCCATAGGCAATTAAAAAACCTGCTGTCTCTACCGGAGACAGCGGGTTTTTGTCTTTCAGGTTTCATCGGTTCGTGGTATGGTTGGCTTTTTCAAAGGCCAAGACCTGTAAAAAGGAAGAGGATGTATCCGCCCCGCAACCTGATCAAATCCGCTTTGTTTGTAGCCATCCTGACAGCCGTACTGACCCTGGGATACCGGAATCTGGATTATAATTGGCAATGGTACAGGATCATGCCCTACTTTTTTCCTGCACAAGGATCCGGGCTCCTGGTTCAGGGGCTTTTTATCACCCTGAAAATTTCCGGTATCGGTCTTATCCTGTCCCTGGTTCTGGGCGGGATGTCCGCCATGGCAAGGCTTTCTCCGTATCCGGTGTTGAGAATCCTGGCATGGATATATGTGGAGACCATCAGAAATACCCCCCTGCTCATCCAGATTTTTCTGATCTATTTTGTTATTTCACCGGTGCTGGATATCTCAGCCTTCTGGTCTGCGGTATGGGCCCTGAGTCTCTTTGAGGGGGCCTACGCCTCTGAGATTATCCGGTCCGGCATTTTAGGGATTGATAAAGGCCAGATTGAGGCGGCCCTGGGACTTGGGCTGTCTAAGCCCGTGATTTACTACAAGGTGATTGTCCCCCAGATGCTCAGATCAACATTGCCGATACTTGCGGGGCAGAGCGTCTCTTTGATCAAGGATTCCGCACTGGTCTCAACCATTTCCATTTATGATCTGACCATGCAGGCCCAGAAAATCGTATCACAGACATTTTTAACTTTTGAAATCTGGTTTGCTGTGGCATTATGCTATTTGATCATTACGGCAAGCCTTTCTTTTTTAATCAGGCAACTGGAAATCCGGATGAAGTATATCCACTAAATTCATTGTTCTACAAGGAGATCAGGATGAAAAAACTAGCAAGCATACTTGTGGTGTTTATACTGGCGGCGGGGACTGCCTTTGCCGGGCAGACCGGTGCCATGCTGTCCAAAGAAAGTGTCATTGAAAAAATCCAGAAACAGGGGGTTTTGCGGGTGGGCATGTCCACCTTTGTTCCCTGGGCCATGAAAGATAAAAAGGGTGAGCTCATTGGATTTGAAATTGATGTGGCTAGAAAACTGGCCAAGGATATGGGTGTTGACGTAGAGTTCGTACCCACGGCCTGGTCAGGTATTATCCCGGCCCTGCTCACGGGAAAATTTGACGTGATCATCGGCGGCATGGGGATTACGCCGGAGCGTAACCTCAAGGTGAACTTTACCATGCCCTATGAGTTTTCAGGCATGTCCATGGTGGCTCACAGGAAAAAAGCCGACGGCTTCTCCGGGATCGGGGATTTTAATAAAAAGGAGGTGGTCATCGCGGTCCGCATGGGCACAACGGCAGAGCAGGCAGCCAGAAAGTTCATGCCCAAAGCGGAGTTCAAGCTGTTTGAAAATGAAAGCCAGGCCCTCCAGGAGTTGAATATCGGCCGGGTCCATGCCGTGGTCTCGTCAGCCCCCATGCCTGCCTTCCACGCCCTCAAGTTTCCGGACAAGCTCTTTGTTCCCATTAAGGAGAATTTTACCAAGGAACCCATCGGATTTGCCCTGCGCAAAGGGGATTATGATGCCCTGAACTTTTTCAACAACTGGATTCTTATCAACCACGCCTCAGGTTTTCTGAAAGAAAGGCAGGCCTATTGGTTTGAAACAAAAGAATGGGAAAGCCTTGTTCAATAAACCTTCCAACAAAATAACCCCTGTGGATATGGCGGCAATTGTTCTTGTCATTGCCGCCATATCCTATTTTTTGGCCCGCATGGGAACGACCCTGGCCTACGAGTGGAACTGGGCCGCCATTCCCCAGTACTTCATGTTCAGGGATGCTGAAACCGGGAACCTGGTGCCCAATATCCTGCTGCGGGGTTTTTTTACAACCCTAAAACTCAGTGTGTGGGCCACGGTGCTGGCCTTTGCCCTGGGAACCCTTTCAGGAGTAATGGGGGCCAGGGGGAACGGGTTCCAGCGCTTTGTCAGCAGAACCTACGTGGAAATCGTCCGGAATATTCCTTCCCTGGTACTGCTGATTATATTTTACTATTTTGTTTCCAGCCAGTTCCTGGATCTTCTGGGGCTCGATACCTGGCTGCGCAGCCAAAGCCAGTGGGTCAGGGATATCACCGGTTTTTTATGGGCAGAACCGGGCAGTATCAATGCCTTTGTCTCCGCGGTGACTGCACTTGCCCTTTATGAAGGGGCCTATATATCGGAGATTGTAAGGGGAGGGATACTCGGTTTGCCCAGGGGGCAGTGGGAGGCTGCCTATGCCATCGGGTTGTCCGGGCCCGCAACCTTCCGCCTTGTGATTCTGCCCCAGGCCTTCCGGCAGGTGGCCTTCCCCCTGGCAGGACAGTTCATCTCCACCATCAAGGATTCAGCCATTGTGTCGGTGATTTCCATTCAGGAGCTGACCTTTCAGGGGATGGAACTCATGGCGGCCACCTTTCTTACCTTTGAGATCTGGATTACGGTGACCCTCCTTTACTTTGTCCTTACCTTTTCCCTTTCCAGGGGAATCGCCTTTCTGGAGAAACGCTCTGCCCCAAGGGCCTAACTTATCCCCCTGAATCAAAGAACCTGTCGTTCAGCTTATATCCGACTCCGTAAACCGATTGGATCAGGCTAATACCGGGAAGGCCGTTTTTTATTTTCTTCCTCAGGTTTTTTACATGGCTGTCCACGGTGCGTTCATAACCTTCGAAATGGTACCCCTGGACCTTGTCCAGAAGCTCTGCCCTGGAAAAGACCCTTCCCGGCCGGGCCATCAGCAGGTGCAGTATTCCGAATTCATTGGGAGTAAGGAACAACTCCTCCTCCCGGAGCGTGCAGGTGTGCCGGTCTTTGTTCAGTGCAAGGGGGCCGATGCGAAGCTCGTTTTCAGGCAAAGGGGGCCGGGTCCTGCGGAGGACCGCTTTGACCCGGGCCACCACTTCCCGCGGGCTGAACGGTTTACAGATGTAATCGTCGGCACCCAGTTCGAGCCCTGTGAGGCGGTCAACTTCAGACACCCTGGCCGTCAGCATGATAACCGGGATATTCGAGGATTTCCGGATTGCTTTACACAGGGTCAGCCCGTCTTTGCCGGGCAGCATTACATCCAGAAGGATGAGATCCACGGCAGTGCTTCTGATCACATCCTCCACAATGTCACCGCGGTCAAGAACTGTGGTCTTGAAGCCGTCGTTGTCCAGGTAATCCCGGATCAGTAGGGCAATCTTTTCTTCATCTTCAACAATCAATATATGGGCTGCGTTCATTTGTTTTTCCTTAGCGCGGCGTTGTTGTTACCCAGTGCCGGCAGTTTTATCTCTATCCCAAGTCCCCCTAAATCAGATGCTGCCGCCTTTATCTTACCACCGTGAGCCAGGATAATATGCTTGCAGATGGCAAGCCCCAAACCGCTTCCCCCCTGCTTCCTGTTCCGGGATTCCTCTACACGGAACAGGCGGTCAAACAGCCTGGAATGAAGGTGGGCAGGTACGCCCGGGCCGGAATTTTCAACCGCCAATCCTACCTGGTTTTTATGACGCAGGCAAGTAATTCTGAGGCGTCCGGGCCGGTCTGAGTATGTCAGGGCGTTTTTCAAAAGATTGGAAAAAACCTGGACCAGGCGGTCAGGGTCTGCCTGGACCATTATCCGCTCTTCCACATTGACTTCCACATGGATCCGGTTATATTCGAACTGGTGCCTGAACCGTTCCAGGGTCATGGCCAGAAGACCTGCAACATCCACGGGGGAGGCGGTCATGGGTATCATCCCCGCCTCTGCCATGGACAGGTCGTTGAGATCATTGACCAGGCGGATGAGATGGCTGACCTCGGCGTGAAGGGAATTGACCGAGGCGGCATCTAATTCCCGTATACCGTCCTGGACCGCCTCAAGCTCACCCTGAAGAATTGAAAGCGGGGTGCGCAGTTCATGGGAAATATCCGAAAGCCAGCGTGTCTGCCGGCGTTCATAATCTCCCAGTGTTGTGGCCAGCCAGTTAAAATCTTCAGCCAGTTGGCCTAGTTCGTCTCCGGTATTCAGGTGGATTCTTGTGTCAAATTTACGCCTGCCCAATGCCCGGGTGGCCCGGGATAGTTTTCGTATCGGAGATAAGAGGTGGAAGGCCAGGACAAAAGAGACAAGTACCGAACATATTAAAAAGAGCCCTCCGGCCAGGTAAAAGCTTGCCGTCTGCTGTTTTAAAAATTGAAGATCCATGGGGTGGGACAGGTTGGGTGCCCTGTCAAACCCAAGGAATCCCACCGGGTCTCCCTTGTCCGGAATAGGGCGGAGATACTCAGGAAGGGCAATGAATCTCCGGCCCATTATCAATGTTTTATCCTTGTCCAGAAGCACGACCCTGGGGCCAAGCTCCCTGTCACCGGGCTGGGGCGGAGGACCTGTAAATCCGGGACGGAAAGGCGGTTGCCTGCCATCAGGACCGGAACCCGGCCAGATCTGTCTGGATAATTCTTCATCCGGCGGCGGATTATTGCCTGTCAACCCGGCTGCTGCCATAATGGTGATCCATGCGAAGTGATTCTGTTTCAGGTGGGTGAAACTGCCCTTTTCCCTGAACTCCCGGTCAAGGATTTCCACCAGGGCGTCCAGTTGATTATATTCAATCCCGGCCACATAATCGGAAAAATTTTTAAATGCATAAAATTGAATAAGGCCGATGAGAATGGCCACAAGGACGATGCCGGTGAGCAGGAATGAAAAGAAAAATTTAGTCAGTAATGGGATGCGCATGGGTATATCCGGTTTCATTCAAATTCAGGAACAGGGTAATGGATTTTTTCCTGTTTTTCAAATCACTGCCTGCTTTTCCGTTCTTTTCCATATTTGAATCTTGATAAAAACCGGAAATCATGCCAATGTGCCGGTTTAAGATGCGTATATTTACCCGAAAAGTCCTGGATGTGATAAGGTCAATCCCACGTGGGAAGGTGATCTCCTATGGCCGGATTGCAGTCCTGGCCGGTAATCCCCGCGGGGCCCGCCAGGTGTCGAGATTTCTGCATTCCATGTCTGAAAAACACGATCTTCCCTGGCACCGGGTGGTCAATGCCTCAGGAAAGATTTCCCTTCCCAGGGGGCAGGGGTATGAACTCCAGCGGGCGTTGCTGGAATCCGAGGGGGTTGTGTTCTCCAAAAACCGGTCCATTGATTTTTCCACCTTTCTCTGGGAGCCCCGGACCGGTTGGGATGGTGAGATTGATCTTCCGGATCAGGATTCCTGATCCGCCTCTTTTTCCATGGCCTCAACCATCTCGTTGTACTTGGGCCCCCCTTTTTTCCAGAGCCTGCAGGAATTAACAAGGTAGGATTTGCCTTTGAGGTTTTGCAAAGGCGTTTTCCGGTCAGGGGCCTGGCTTCTCTTCCAGACCATCCAGCCGTGGAGGATTTCCGTGCCCATGGTTTTAATCAATGTGCACAGATGGGCGCAGCCGTCGGCCCCGCCCGCCAGGGACCGGATCTGCCGGGAAAAACCGGGTTTGATTTCAAGACCCTTGATCCGCTCTATACAGTCCAGGGTCTCAGGGCATTGTTCCATTGGGACGGTCATCATCTCTGCCTCTGCTTCAACTATTCTTAACGGGTCCGGGGCAATGAGGAGTGTCACCGACATATGATGGACCGTTCCCGGCTCTTTGTTCCTGCCGAGGATGTCGACAATGGGGATGCAGCGCTCGTCCTTAAGTTCCCCGTGGACAATAACGCGGTCCGGGCCATGGGCAAATGTGGAAAGCCTGATATCCCTGGTATGGACGGGGGGCTTTCCTTTTATGATTTCTTTTAGCATGGATTATCCTGTAATTATGTGTTGGGATACCCTAATCCATTTTTAAATTCAAATCAAACTGAATTCCGGCGGGTATTTTTTCCTTGACGAAAGCCCGGGAAAACCCTAACTTCCCTAAGTCTAAAATTTAGGAGTAATTCCATGTTCAGCTTATTTAAACACCCGGTGTCCGGGGTGCTCCTCGGGGCCGTGATTATCAGTTTTTCAGGCGTGTTTGTAAAGGTGTCCCAGGTGCATCCCATGGTATCTGCCTTTTACCGGGTGTTTTTCGGCTGTATTTTTCTTGCCCTGGCCTGCGGGATCAAAAAAGAGTTCAGAAAACAGCCGCTGAAAAACAACATCCTTGCAGTGGTCTGCGGCGCGGTTTTCAGTCTTGATCTCTTTTTCTGGCATTTCAGTATTGAATATGTCGGTCCGGGGCTTGCCACCATCCTGGGAAACTGCCAGGTCTTTATTCTGGCTCTGGCCGGGTGGCTGGTCTATAAGGAACGTCTCAATGCCCTGTTTATACTTTCCCTGCCCCTGGCATTGTTGGGGTTGTATATGATTATCGGGCTGGACGGGGCCGAACTCACCCCTGAATACCTGGCCGGAATCGGGTATGGTGTGCTGACAGCCTTAAGTTACAGTGTTTTTCTGCTCTTGATCCGCTATGTCCAGTCCGGAAAGGGCGGCCCGGTTTTTTATTATCAGGTGATTGTGACGGCTGCGGCCAGCCTTTCTCTGGGGCTTGTGATCCTGGGGGCCGGTCATTCTTTCGGTATTCCGGATTTCGGGTCCCTGGCAGCGCTTCTGGGGCTTGGGGGATTGTCCCAGGCTCTGGCCTGGGCCATGATTTCCTATTGCCTGCCCGGTGTTGACGCGTCCAGGGCAGGGCTTATTCTGCTGCTGCAGCCCGCCCTTTCATTTGTCTGGGATGTGTTGCTGTTCAACCGGATGACCGGGGTGGCCGGATGGTTTGGGGTGGCCGTGGTCCTGGCTGCCATTTATATGGGCATGGGGAAACGGAAGTCGGGATCCTCCTGAATAGTTTGTCCCCTGGATAAAAAAGACAAGACCGGCAGGTACCGTATATGGCAATGCGGTGTTCTCCGTTATCTATCCTGAAATCTTTACAGCAAGTGAACAATGAGGTGTTTGGGGCCTGTGGTATGAAATTCCTGAAGGGCTTGTCAACCTGTAAACAGCTTGAGCGGGGGATTTAGCGTCTTGAATAGTCCAGGCTGCAGCCGGGCATCATGTGGGTCTGGTCGATGGTGTTGCGCCGGGCGAAACTGTTAAGGATATCCATGGCATTGCCGGAGACAAAGGAGATCAGGCGTATGTTGTTTTCCACCAGCATATCTGCGGGTTTTGTGGAAATAGCGCCGCAGATGAGGGTGGTTACCCGCATTTTTTTCAACAGGGCTGCGAGTTCAGGAATATCTTCCGGCTTAAATGTCTTATAGGTTTTATTTTTAATGATCCGGTTTTCAATCCTTGCAATGAGCAGGGTGCTGGCAGAGTCAAAAACAGGGGAGATCCGGTTTCCCCAGGCGGTAATTGCAATCTTCAACGGGTTCCCCCTTTTGTCGTTGGGTGCATGTCTGGTTGTGACGGTTGCAAGGCCTGTGCCTCAGGAAATATTTTACAGGGCATGGAAGCGACCGGCCTGATATGAAAGGGAAAGAACAGGTGATCCCGCCCTGTGGCGTTATTGATGATTAAAGGGATATGTCCGGCAGGGGCGCAAAAATGAGACCGGTTTGGCTCCGGGGTGCGACTCCCTCCGTTTCTGTCATGCTGAATCCCGACGATAGGTTATAATTTAATACCCAGCTTTTTAATCCTCCTGAACAGGGTGCTCTTATGGATTCCCATGTCCCTGGCGGCGGCATTGCGGTTGTTGTTATTGCGGGCAAGGGCGTCTTTGATCATTTTAATCTGGGCAGCCCGTACCGGATCCATGTCCTGCCGGAGGTCTGTTTCCCGGGCTGTGGGGAGGAAGCCGGGCAGGTGGCCGGAGTTGATATAGCCTTCAGGGCAGAGGACAAAGGCATGTTCGATAATATTCTCAAGCTCCCTGATATTACCGGGGAACTCATGGGCCATGAAGGCGGCCAGTACATCCTGGTCAATGCCCTGGATGAATTTGTTCTGGCGCAGGTTCAGCTTTGAGATGAACCGGTCCACCAGCGGCGGGATGTCCTCCATCCGCTGGCGCAGCGGCGGCAGGGAGATCCGGATGACATTGATCCGGTAATAAAGATCCTGGCGGAACTCTTTTTGGTCAACCAGGGCAGTCAGGTTTTTATTGGTGGCGGCGATGATCCGGACATTTGTCTTTTCCTTGGCAATACCGCCTAAAGGGGTGTACTCATGCTCCTGAAGTACCCTGAGCAGCCGTACCTGGAATGCCGGGCTGGTGTCTCCGATTTCGTCCAGGAAAACAGTGCCCCCCTCGGCCAGGGCAAATTGCCCGGGTTTGTCTTTTACCGCATGGGTAAAGGCTCCCTTTTTGTAGCCGAACAATTCCGATTCAAGAAGTGTGTCGGGCAGGGCACCGCAGTTGATGGCGATGAAAGGCGCCTCTCTTCTGTGGCTCAGGTTGTGAATGGCGCGGGCCATGAGTTCCTTTCCGGTTCCGGTTTCCCCCTCAATAAGCACAGAGGCGTCGCTGTCTGAAATCTGGGGCAGGATGTTGAAGATATTCTTCATTGCGCTGGAATTTGAGACAATGTCTTCCACCTGGACGCCTTGGGTCAGCTCCTTTCGAAGCGCCTCCACAAGGGAGTGGTCTCTGAAAGTTTCAACGCCGCCGATAACATCCCCTTTCTTGTCGATAAGCAGGGAGGTGGAGGCGGTGATGGGGATCTTTTCCTGGTCACTGTTAATGATATAGGCAGAGGTGGACATAAACGGCTTTCCCTCTTCCATGGTTTTTTTCAGGGCGCAATCTTCTTCGCACATATTGGACCGGAAGACCTCCCAGCAGTGACGGCCAATGGCATCATCACTTGAAATTCCGGTAATCTCCTCTGCGGCCCGGTTGAATGAGGTGATCTCCCAATTGTAGTCAATGGTGAATACGCCGTCTGAAATGGAATCCAGAATTACCTTTGTGGTATCCTCGGTCAGCGGGCCGAATATTTTTTTCCTGTCCATGGGTAATTTCCTTTTTTGTGAAGTTTAATCAAATTTTTTGCAGAATTGCAACCCCTTTATGGTCGGTATTAAGGGGTGAGGTGCAATTTTGCGTTCGTGGATGTGTTTCGTGTAAAATTCTTTTATTTTAAATGGTTAATTTTGTTTTGAACTGGTTTGGTTGCAATTATGCGACTTTTTTAATGGGTAAATCATCATGGAACTGCCGTAAGTATGCTACCTTTTGCTGCAGCGGGATAGACAGGCCGGATATGCCGGATAAAGGTAAGAGCGGCTTTTTATATAAATATTTGAATAAAATGAATTTTTTTCTTAAGAAAGCAGGGGGGGGGACCGAAGAGTATTTTAAAGTAAAAATAAGAAAGTGGTCAGGTGCTGTACCTGACGGTTTTCATAATAAGGAGAACACCCATGAATATGACTGCGATGAAAATCAACACCCAGGAAGCGCCTGATATTACACCCCTGCGTCCTGTTGAAGCCCCCCAGAATGTGGATAAGCAGCTCAGTGCGGAGAAAGATAATGCCCGGACTGCCAAAGAGACTGAAAATATAACCGCCAGGGAAGTCGAAGAGGTGCTTGAGGCGTTTCAGGATTTGTCCGAAACCATCCAGACCAAGTTGAGTTTCACGGTTGATGACAGCAATAACGAGATTGTAGTCAAGGTGTTTGACAAGGAATCCAATGAGCTTATCCGTCAGTTTCCTTCAGAAGAAATGCTCGCGCTCCAGGATAAGATGACCGATCTTGCAGGTTTTTTGTTCAGCGAAAACGTCTAAGTCCCGAATTTAAAACGTCCCTTTTTGTCGCGGTATAAACAGGGATATTTGCCTCCTCTCAAGAGAACTCTAAGACACTATTGCTGCGTCCTGCGGCAGGTATACAGAATAAGCGTGATTAAAAAATCAGTTTCTGAGGCGGTTTACCTTGTCCATGTAAGTCTTTTGGCAGCGGGTTTCCACATCCATAAGAATGGCAAAGGCCTCCCTGAAATCATTTTTGCCAATGGTGAACAGGCCGTGGCCGTAAACGATGACACCTGGTGCCCGTTCAAAGGCAGGCGGCAATGTGTGGCAGAGGCCTGTGAGGCCGGTTCCCACCTCTCCCGGGACAACGGGAATCCGGTTAACCGAGCGCTCTTTGGGGCAATGGGTGTGGCAGCGGTCACTGAATTTACACATCTGTTTCTGCACGGGATCGCAGTCCATGGATAAAATAACCGAAAATCTGGGATGGCCGTGTAAGATTGCATTGGCAGAGGTCCTGGCAACGGTTTCCAGGTGGGCGGTCAGCTCGCTTGAGGCGGTCAGTCCGGCGCTTGACGATCCGTCCAGGGGGACCGGATCTATACAGCCCTGCAGCTCATCCAGGGAGCTGCCTGTCTGGCTGATGTAAAGGGTGTTGTTCCGGCAGTAGGAGATGTTGCCGAAGTATGAGTCTACCAGACCGTATTCAACGGTTTTCCGCCCGGCCTGGACCATGGCCGCGTAAACCGCCTCTTCCGTATCCAGAGGTCCCCTGATAAGATCGGGCAGCTCCGGGGGCGGCTGGGTGAGAGTGGGCAGCATCTCATCGTAGAGCCGGTGCATTCTGTCCGTTGCAGAACCGGCCCTGAGAAGGGTCAGGTAGTCGGAGAAAAATTTAACAAAGCAGGCAAAGACCACTGAGCTTGCCACCACAAATCCCTGTTCCGGGCTGACCGTTCCATGGGCCACAATAGCAGGAGCAGCGGAGGCGCCTGCCTTGTTGTGGTCGGCAACGATGACACATTTTCTCTGTCTTAACTCTTTCTGGATCTGTTCGGTTGACAACTCGGGAACCACGGGCAGATCATGCAGGAACGTCCGGGTTTCACAGTCTGTCGGCCGGATGGGCTTGCCGCTGCCCAGTGCCTGGTCTGCAAGAAACCCGATAATTCTGCCGTAGGGGGCTGTAGGCCTTAAACATACCAGGGAATTGATAGCCATGGCTGAAAACAGTGGGGCAAGAACCTCTGTTTCAGGGCCGGTCCGGTTCCAGGCCAGTGAGTGATCCAGTCCGCCGACAATGGGGCGGCAGGGACCGGAGGGTTCTCCCAGGCCGGCCTGAATCAGTTTGGCCTCGTATTTGTTGATCAGTTGGTCCATCAGTCCAGCCCCAGTTCGTCTTTCTTTTCTTTTGAAGGGATGCCGCGGGAATCCAGTCCCCTGATCTGGTAATATGTCGCCCGGGTGGCCAGGAATGCCTCTCTGTCAATGGCCGGGATGTCGATCTGGTTGCCGCCGGAGCCGGCCTCCCGGAAAAAGCGCCGGGGAAGGTCGTCAGAGACCTCGTCAAATCCGTTTGCATGATTTATCAGCCGTTCGTTAAAATAGATTCGTTCACCAACGGCCAGCAGGTCCTGGGCAGATGAGGGATGGCCTGTTACAGCGGTATAGGCGGTTGCGTATTCTTCCAGCCCTGCTGCGAAAAAAGTAAATTTGCATGCGATCAGGGCATCAACAACTGCGTTGAGATCTTCAGCTATCTTGATGATCCTGGCTTTGCCGCTGAAGGTGAACCGGTCCGTGGCAACCGGTTTCCTGAAAATTTCATGGCTGACAGGATAGGCCCTCAGGTGACAGCCGCCCCGGGTGGAAAGTGCATAGGCCAGGGCCATGCCGTAGGCCCCTCTGGGGTCATAAGCCGGAAGTTCCAGTCCTTTGACCGCCATTGCCGCCTCCGGCCGCCCCATGTTTTTTGCGTAAATGCGGGCACCCGGCATAAGCTGCTTACCTTCTCCCCGTCCCAGGGCCGTATCCCGGAGCAGTGAAAGGATCTCTCCGGCCGTGTAGTCCTTTCCCGTTATCTCCCTTCTGCAGGCAAGGGTGGATGCCGCTGAAATGGTATCCATTCCCAGGCGGTTGCAAAGGGTATTGGCCTTCACCACCAGATCCGTATCCATGCTGCCGATGAGGGCGGTGAAATGAGACATGGTCTCAAATTCAGGCATGGCATCACCGGGCCTGTGTCGTGTCCCTATTTTTTTACACAGGATGTGGCATCCCTTACACCCGGATTTTTTAGGCGCGTAGGTTTTTGAATAGGCTGCCGCATTAAGATGAGGCGCCGCGTTAAACCGGGTGGCCCGGAAGTTGTCCGTGGGCATCATCCGCCGGTTGTCCATAAGATCGTAAACCGCACCGGTCCCCAGGCTGGTGAATCCGTACTGTCCCATAAGGGCAGGGGAGGCGGCCGTAAGCCGCAGAATTTCCTCCCTGGCCTCTTTCAGCCGGTTTTTATCTTTAACCGGAACCTTTCCCGTTCCCCTTACCAGGATATACTTCAGTTTTTTAGCGGCAAAGTTGAGTCCCAGGCCTGTGCGGCCTGCGCTGTGGTGGTTGTCCGTGGTAATTGATGCAAATCTTACCCCGTTTTCTGCGGCCGGTCCGATGCAGGCAAACCCTGCCTTTTGGGGCCGGACACTTACAAATGCCTCATGGGTATCCTTTCCCCACAGATGATCTACCCGTTGAAAAATAACAGTGTCATCGCGAATTTCAAGTCCCACAGGATGCGGGCTCCGGCCGGTGATTACCATGCCGTCCCATCCTGCCCGCTTGATCTGGGTAGCCAGCTTCCCTCCCACTGAAGCGTCTCCCACACATCCGGTTAAAGGAGATTTAGACACAAGATGCGCCCTTCCGGAGGTCGGGGCAATGGTCGCGGTAAGCGGGCCGGTAAACAGGGATACCGGCATGCCGGGGTCATCCCAGGCCCGGGTTGCGGCCGGGCGCAGGTATTGGCCTCCCATCCCCTTGCCGCCGAGAAACCGGTGATAAAACCCTGGCTCCGGTGTTTCCACCTCTGTTTTCTGACGGGTCAGATCAATGTGCAGTATTTTTCCTGTCCAGCCGTACATAGCATTCTGTCTATATAAAGAATTACCGGGTAAATCAAGTTAGAGGCAGCCGGGCAGCAAAAAAAGTACAAAAACGCCGGGCTGCTTTATCCTCTCACACTAAAAAATAAAACCGGCCATCCGGGGTTTCTCCGAATGGCCGGAAATTTAAACGGGACAATGAGCTGTTAGAAATATACCGGATTCCAGTACATTTTGTCGATCAGGACATTCAGACGGCCTTCATCGTTTTCATGTTTGAAATCGGAGAAGGGGCAGTCGTTCCGGGTGACTCCGGCTTTAATTGCCTCTGCCCCCACCCGTTTGGCAACGGCAATGGAAACCTCTTTGAGCTGATTGAGCGGCGGACAGAGGATGCCGTCTTTAATATCTTCTTCGCTGATGAACTCTGCAACGGCGTGGGCGGCGGCAGAGAAGAACACGGGCAGCACTTCTGTTGCACCTGATGCCACAACACCGAGGCCGACCCCGGGGAAGACAAAGGCATTGTTCATCTGGCCGATACGATAGGCTTTGCCGCCGTGCTCCACATCGGGGAAGGGGGAACCTGTTGCCACAAGGGCTTTCCCGTCTGTCCACTCGTAAACATCCACCGGAAGCGCTTCGGTTTTGCTGGTGGGATTACTCAGGGGAAGAATCACAGGGCGGTCCGTGTGCCGGCTGACGGCATCCACCACCTCTTTTGTAAAGCATCCGGGCTGGCCTGAGGTTCCGATGAGAACGGTGATTTTCTCATTTTTAACCACGTTGAGAAGGGTATTGTCTTCAGGGGTCTTCAGCCAGGGCAGGGTGGCCGGGTCTTTGGCATATTTGATCTTGTAAGGTTCCAGATCCCGGTCCGAGGTGACCACGCCTCTGGAATCCAGGGTGAAAATCCTGGCAATGGCCTCTTCAGCTGACATACCCTGCTCTTCAAGCTCGGTCTGTATCTGTTCTGCAATACCCACACCACCGGCACCGGCACCGTGAACCAGGTAGACCTGATCGGTCATCTTTTCATTTTTTACCTTCATGGCCGCAATGGCACCGGCCAGGGTGATGGAACCGGTACCCTGGATATCATCGTTAAAGGAGACCACCTCCTTCAGGTATTTGTCCCTGACGGTAAAGGCGGTCTGTTTTGAAAAGTCTTCCCACTGGCACAGGGCTTTGGGAAAGACCTTCTTAAAGGCGACAACGAATTTTTCAATGAACTCGTAATAGGCCTCACCTGTGAGACGGCGTTCACGCCATCCCAGGTAGTTGGGGTCGTTGAGCAGGTCTTCATTGTCTGTGCCCACATCCAGGGAAATGGGCAGGCAGTGCCAGGGGGCAATTCCCGCACCCTGGGTATAGAGCATCAGTTTGCCCAGGCAGATGGGGATACCGCCCGCACCCTGGTCTCCGATGCCCAGGATCCCCTGGTTGTCGGTAACAACTGCCACGCGGATATCCTGATCCGTATAATGATTAAGAATATGCTCTGCATGGTCGATATTGCCGGGATAAAAGTGGATCCCGTTTGCCCGGCGGAACATGGATGAGTACTGCTGGCAGGCAAGGCCAACGGTGGGCGTATAAATGATCGGCAGAAAACTGGTCACGTCAGAGGCGATTACAGCATGGGCCAGAACCACGTTTCTGTCGTACAGGCTTCTCAGGTAGATGAATTTTTCAATATCATTTTCTTTATTCTCAAGAATTTTCAGGCTTGTCTCAACCTGCTCTTCAAGGGTTTTTACCCGGGGCGGCAGATAACCGCTGAGTTTGAGTTTGCGTCTTTCATCAATGGTAAAGGCCGTGCCTTTGCTGATGTTGTTATAGCGGAGGATGTCGAATCCCCTTAAATTGATTTGAACATCCGTGGTTTCGCCATATTCGCCGTACTCAAACTCGTAATGATTAATTTCCATGATTACACACAATCCCTAAAAAATATAAAGTTTAGACACAAAAAACAAAAAACAGCGAACGGAGTATAACACAAAAAAAATGAAGAAAAATGAATTATTTTCATTAGTTGAAGCTAATTTACTGCGGCTAAACCGTGTTTCGTATGGTGAAACACGGTAGAGGGTTACTTCAGACTATAATGCTGTTTTTCCAAAAGAACAAGGGAAATAAATATTAGTAAACAATGGGGAAAACAGCTGTTTTTACAAGTGTTTATTATTTTTTTTGTGTGCGGCGAAATTATACCTGCAACTCCATTTCGTATACCGGACAGCTGCTATGGGTACATCACTGAGCAATTGGTGTCTGTGGCAAACCGTGATCTCCAGGCATCGGCAGTGTGAAAGGACATAGCGGCGTCCCTTTGCGCTGTCGGTGCCGGGTAATGGGTAAAAACTAACAATCTATACCCCCGGCAGGGAGGGGTGTGAATTCCCCCCCCTGCGGCCAGGGACGCAGGGGGGGATAAAAAACAAAGGTTATTCAGAGATCATTTGACGCAGGACATAGTGGAGTATGCCCTGGTTTTTGATGTATTCAATTTCAATATCCGTGTTCAGCTTGACCACAACCTTGAAGGCAGTCTCTTTTCCGTCTTTTTCCGCCTTGACCTCAACCAGTGCATCCGGCTTGATGGCATCCAGGTCAAGTATTTCAAAGGTTTCCTCACCGGTCAGGCCGAGGCTGTCAAAGGACTGCCCGTCCTGGAACACCAGCGGCAGAACCCCCATGCCCACCAGGTTGGAACGGTGGATCCGTTCAAAGGACTCGGCAATCACCGCACGGACCCCAAGGAGGCAGGTGCCTTTGGCTGCCCAGTCCCGGGATGATCCTGTACCGTATTCCTTGCCGCCGAAAACCAGGAGGTCGGTATCTGCATTTCGATAGGATTCCGAGGCGTCAAACACGTAACCGGCGGTTTTGTCCGGAAAGGTCTGTGTAAAGCCGCCCGTTTCATCCACCAGCCTGTTTTTGATACGGATATTGGCAAAGGTGCCCCGCATCATTACCTCATGATTACCCCGCCTGGATCCGTAAGAGTTGAACTCCCAGGGTTTGACCCCGTTGTCCGTAAGGTATTTGCCTGCGGGATAGTCCACAGGAATCGCCCCTGCCGGAGAGATATGGTCGGTGGTAACGGAATCACCCAGTACCAGCAGGGGGCGGGCATTTTGTATATCTTTCAATGCTTCGGTGTTGACGGAAAAATCGGTGAAAAAGGGCGGTTTCCGGATATAGGTGGAGGTGTCGTCAAACCGGAAGGTCGTACTCTCTTCCACAGCCAGTTCCTGCCACAGGGTGTCTCCCTGGAAAATATTGGCATACTGGTCTTTGAAGAATTTTTTCTGCACATAGGTTTCCACAAAGTGGTTCACCTCTTCAGGGGCAGGCCAGATGTCGGCCATATATACGGGGTTGCCGTCCTGGTCAGCGCCTAAAGGCTCGGTTGAAAAGTCGATGTCTATCTTTCCGGCAAGGGCGTAGATGACGACCAGGAGAGGTGACATAAGAAAGTTGCCTTTAACCGCCTGGTGGATCCGGGCCTCGAAGTTGCGGTTTCCGGACAGCACCGATGTCACGTCAAGGTCGTTGGTTTTGATGGCCTCCTCAATATAGGGATCAAGGGGGCCGCTGTTTCCGATACAGGTCATACAGCCGAACCCGGTATTGTTGAATCCAAGGTTTTCAAAGTCGTCCATAAGACCGGAGCCCTTAAGATAATCCAGTACGACCCTGGAGCCGGGAGAGAGGGATGTTTTTACATACCAGGGAATGGAAAGGCCCTTTTCAACTGCTTTTCTGGCAATAAGCCCGGCACCGATCATGGTGTAGGGGTTGGAGGTATTTGTGCACGATGTGATCGCGGCAATCACGACAGACCCATTGGTCATGTCCGGCTGATTCTCTCCTGAGGTCTCCTGGGGCGGGATCAGTATATCCTTCCGGTTGCCCAGGTCGTATATGGCTGTTGTCTTTTCCTTGACAGCAGTCAGGGGCAGCCTGTCCTGGGGTCTTGTGGGGCCTGCGATGGAAGTCACAATGGACGAGAGGTCCACATCAACGGTCTTGGAAAAGGTCAGTTCCCTGTCATGGGTGTTGAAAAAGCCGCTTGTCCGGCAATAGGCCTCAACCAGGTCTGCGGTTTCCTCACGGTTTGTTTTTCGCAGATAGTCCAGGGTCTCTTCATCAACGGGGAAGAAGCCTGAGGTGGCCCCGTACTCCGGTGACATGTTGGCGATTGTGGCCCTGTCGGTCAGGGTAAGGTTTTTCAGGCCTTCACCTGTATATTCGACAATTTTTTCAACTACATTTTCTTCCCTCAGGATGTTGGTGACATACAGGGCAATGTCGGTGGAGGTGATCTGTTTTCCGGGTTGGCCGATGAAGTTGACCCCGACGATCTGGGGCAGATTCATATAATAGGGCTGGCCGAGCATCACGGCCTCCGCCTCAATGCCGCCGACCCCCCATCCCAGTACGCCCAGGGCGTTGATCATGGTGGTATGGGAATCCGTACCCACCAGGGTATCGGGAAAGGCCTGGATGCCCTCTTTGGTTTCCCTTGTGGCCACCACCGTGGCCAGGTACTCCAGGTTGACCTGGTGGCAGATGCCTGATTCAGGCGGAACCACCCTGAAATTGTCAAAACTCTTCTGGGCCCATTTTAAAAGCTTGTATCTTTCGTTATTTCTCTCATATTCCTTCTGGGCATTCAGGAAAAAGGAATTTTTTTCCTTAAAATGGTCTACCTGGATGGAATGATCAATAACCAGGTCCACAGGAACCAGGGGGTTGATCTTTCTCGGATCCAGGCCGGCATCTTTCACTGCATCCCGCATGGCGGCAAAATCAACAACCGCAGGGACGCCGGTAAAATCCTGCATCAGAACCCGGGCCGGATAAAAGGCAATCAGGCTGGCTTCTGATGAGGCGGTTTCGTAGAACCGGGCCGCATTGACGACATCCTCCCAGTTAACATTGCCGTCCCCTGCATTCCGTGCCAGGTTCTCAATGAGAACCCGGGCCGCAAAGGGAAGGGTGCTGATCTTTGATATCCCTTCCTTTTCCAGGAGTTGAAGGTTCTGTATGATAAATTCCTTGTTTTGAAACGACATAGTTTGCTGGATATTTTGCAGGGTCATGATCGGCTCCTTAAGGCTTTTAAAATGAATGGATTGAAAATACGTATACAATAAGATATTATCAAAAGACCAATTGATCAAGTCGCAATCACTTAAAATTCAATTAATACGACGTGGCCATGGATGATAAACTTCTTACATTCGCGGATGAGCCGCTTCCTGCAGTCCATCACCGGGAGGCTCCGGTGTGGAAGGTTATGGTGATTGATGATGAAAAATCCGTCCACGATATTACTAGCCTGAGCCTCAGGGAGTTTACCTTTGACGGGAAGGGAATAAAATTTATAAACGCCTTTTCCGCCAAAGAAGCCAAAGCCTGCTTCAAACGCAACCCTGATACGGCATTGATGCTTGTGGATGTGGTTATGGAGTCGGAAGACTCCGGTCTGAAATTTGTCCATTATGTCCGCGAGGCCTTGAAAAACGATATTGTACAGGTGGTGATCCGGACGGGCCAGCCCGGATTTGCCCCCGAAGACCAGGTGATTTCAAAGTACAGTATCAACTCCTATTACTCCAAAACCGAAGTCACATCCCGGAAACTGGTAAGCCTGGTTACCACCTCTCTGCGCACCTACCAGCTCTCCCTGGATCTGAGCCTGGAGTTGTCCAGGCGGAGAAGGGCAGAACACAGGCTTCGGGACCTGAACAAAAACCTGGAAAAAAAGATTCAGGAGAGGACCCGGGAGCTGTCCAAGGCCAATCAATTGAAAAGCCAGTTCCTTGCAAATATGAGCCATGAGATAAGAACCCCTATGAACGGTATTATCGGGATGGCGAACCTTTTACTGGAGGAGCCCCTCACCGGTAAACAACGGGAACTGGCGTCCATTATCCAGTCTTCCGGCAACACCCTCCTGGCACTGATAAATGATATCCTGGACCTGAGTAAGATCGAGGCGGGCCAGCTGAGGTTTGAAGTCCGTGATTTTTCAATCCGGAAAGTGATTGACGATGCCCTTGCCATGTTCAGGATTCGTGCAGGGGAAAAAAAACTGGATCTGGACGTTTATACGGATCCTGCCCTTCCGGAGATTTTATCCGGGGATGTTATCCGGATTAAACAGATCCTGGTGAACCTTGTGGGAAATGCCTTGAAATTTACTGCCAAGGGCGGGGTAGGGATTCGTGCGGTTATGGAAAGGGATAAGAACACCCATGTCCTGCTGGGGCTTGAGGTCAGTGATACGGGGCCGGGTATCGGCACGGAATTTAAGGATCGGCTTTTTGACAAGTTCTCCCAACAGGATGCCTCAACCACCCGGAAATACGGTGGAACCGGACTTGGCCTGGCGATTACCAAGCAGCTGGCAGTACTAATGGAGGGCAGTATAGATGCATGGAACCGCCCAAAGGGCGGGGCTGTTTTTAAAGTGACCCTGAAAATCGGAAAACAGGCCGGGACCGGTGAGGATGCAGGGGCTGATATCCGCGCAGAGAAAGAGGATGCTGCGCTTAAAGACAAAATATCTAAAATGGATATTAATATTCTGATTGCCGAGGACAACCATACCAATCAGAAGGTCATCTGCCTGATGCTGGAAAAACTGAACCTCATTCCCGATGTCGTGGAAAACGGCGAGGCTGTTTTGGAGAAAATGCGGGAATCCTCCTATGACCTGCTGTTGCTGGATATTCAGATGCCCAGGCTTGACGGTCTTGAAACAGCCCGGATTATAAGGGACCGTTCCTCGGATATCAGGCAGAAGACGATTCCCATTGTTGCGCTGACCGCCCTTGCCATGCGGGAAGATGCTGCCGCCTGTAAAGAAGCGGGGATGGACCGGTTTTTAACCAAACCGGTCCATCCCCGGAAACTGCTGCATGCCATTGCCTGGGCAATGGGCATCTAACCGGGCGCAACCCGGGTTAAATCTATTTGGCCTCTTCCTGGGCCCTTAAGTCTTTTCTTAAAATTTTACCCACGTTTGATTTCGGCAGTTCCTCTCTGAATTCAACAGCCACAGGCAGCTTGTACTTGGCAAGCTTGGTGTCACAATAGTCGACCACTTCCTTTTCGGACATGGTCTGCCCCTCTTTAAGGATGACAAATGCCTTGACCGCCTCCCCGCGTTTGGGGTGAGGAATGCCTATACAGCAGGCTTCCAGGATTTTCGGGTGCTCGAACAATACCTCGTCTATATCCCTGGGATAAACATTGTAGCCGCCAGAGATGATCATGTCCTTTATCCGGTCCACAATATAGAAGTATCCGTCCTCATCCATTTTAGCCACATCACCGGTACACAGGTATCCGTCTTCCGTAATGGTTTTAGCGGTTTCCCCGGGTTTGTTCAGGTAGCCCTTCATAACCTGGGGGCCTTTGATGAGAAGTTCCCCTGCCTCACCCACGGGCATCTCCTTGGTATTGTCTTCCAGGTCAACTATCTTACAGATGGTATCGGCTATGGGAACACCGATACTGCCCTGTTTCCGGGTTCCGTTAAAGGGGTTGATATGGGTGACAGGGGTGGATTCCGTAAGGCCGAAGCCCTCCACGATAATTGATCCTGTTTTTTCCTGGAAGTTGTTAATGACATCCAGGGGCAGGGGAGCGGACCCGGAAAAACAGCCCTTGACCGAGGTAAGGTCGGTGTTTGCCATATCCGGATGATCCAGGATACCGATATACATGGTTGGCACCATGGGAGCGAAGGTAACCTTGAATTTGGAAATGGCTTCCAGAAGGGGTTCCGGCTGCGGCTTGGGCACCAGAACATTGGCCCATCCCATGCGGATGGCAAAGTTCATTGAGGTGGACATGCCGAATACGTGGAAAATCGGCAGGGCCCCAAGCATCACCTCTGCGCCTTTATTAAAAGCAGGGAACCAGCCTTCGATCTGCTGGATCTGGTGAGAGATGTTCCTATGGGTGAGCATAACCCCTTTGGAGACCCCTGTGGTGCCGCCGGTGTACTGGTACATGGCAATATCATCCATGGTTACCTCAGCCTGGGTGTTATCCGGCTCGAATTTGGCAATCACATCCTTGAATTTATGCAGGTCAGCTGCCGGTGTTACATCTGCTGCAAGACCTTTCTTTTTTGCCACCAGGGGAAAGAGCAGCCTTTTGACAAAGGGAAGGAAATCCCCGATGGAGGTGTAGACAATTGTCTTAATATCGGTTTTCTCCCGCAGCTTCACCATCCGGTTGGCCAGAAGATCAAGGGTGATGAGAAATTTTGAACCGGAATCCGTAAACTGGTGTTCCAGTTCCCTGTCGGAGTAGAGGGGGTTGTTGAGAACCACAACACCGCCGATCCTCAGGGTGGCATAATAGGCCACCACACAGGGGATGACGTTGGGGAGCAGAATGGCAACGCTGTCACCCTTTTGAATCCCATAGGATTTGAGCGCTGCTGCAAACCGGCCGACCATGTCGTTGAATTCCCTGAATGTCAGGGTAAATCCCTGGAAGATCAGGGCAGGATTGTCCGGGAATTTCTCCACGGACTCCTCCAGGTACTGGGGAACCAGCATGTCCTGATATTCTAACTCGGCACGAATGCCCTGTTCATAGGAATTGGTCCAGATCTTTTCTGAATAAGTGTTTTGATCAGACAAGGTCATCTCCTTTCGTCAATTTTGGGAGGTTAAAAGAGATACTTCGTAAGGGTTTGATAGAAAGAATCTTCAGGTCTGTCAAGAAAAAAGATAAGATTTATTAAACAATGTTCAGTTATTCAAATGAAATTGTTTTTTAATTAAATGGGTTTCAGATTATGCCGAGTTTCCTAACCCCTTGAAACCTTGGAACCTCTATGGTAGTTTGCCGGCCATGAAAGTTATCAAAATAGGCGGCGGCTGTCTCAAGGACGGCCCGGCTGCAAACGTCATAATTGATCTGATCACCCGGCGGGGGAAGGGCGATATCTTTGTGTTATCAGCCTTTTACGGGGTCACGGATATCCTGATATCCGGCATAGACCTGGCCCTGTCCGACGAAGAGAATATTCCCGATATCATCAGCCGTCTTAAGGGCTTGCATCATACCATTATAAAAGAACTGATCAATGATAATACCGTAAAAAAACAGCTGTCAAAATCCCTCGGGGATATTTATGCCAAACTGGAACGGTATTACTACGGCATCAGTTTTACCCGGGAAGCCACTGCCCGGATGCAGGACATGATTGCCACCTTTGGGGAGCGGATCTCAGCGGTTATACTCTCAAAAGCCGTTGCCGCCCGGGGGGGAGACAGCCAGTATGTGCTGCCCGAGGATCTCGGTATGATTTCCGACGGAAAGTTCATGGATGCATCAGCACTCATGGAAAAAACAGGTGAAAACATCCAGGCCTGGCTGGGCAGGCACATGACCCCGGAAAAAATCCTCTTTGTTCCCGGATTCTACGGCATCAGTGAATCAGGGGAAATCACCACTTTCGGCAGAGGCGGATCTGACTACTCTGCTGCTGTTGTGGCGGCCGGCTCCGGAGCTGACGCCCTGGAAATCTGGAAGGATACCGAGGGGTTTATGACGGCGGACCCGGATAATATTCCCCACTGCCGTCTCATACCCAAGCTGACCTATGAAGAGGCGGCTGAACTGGCCTATACCGGTGCCGGCATCCTTCATCCGAGAACGGTTGAGCCGGTGAAAAACGCTGGAATTGATATTGCCATAAAAAACACCTACAACCCGGATGCACCGGGCAGCCTGATCACCCGGGAGGTGCCCCGGGCCGAGAATATCATCAAGAGTGTTTCCTATACGACAGATGTGGCCATATTAAAGATTTACGCTCCCGGTGTGGGTGCCAGGTTCGGATTCCTGTCCAGTATTTTGGCCCCCCTTGGCCGGGCCGGTATCAATGTGAAATCCGTGGTCACCTCCCAGACCTGTATCAGCCTGATTCTTTCCCGCAAGGATATTCATGCGGGCCATGAAGCGGTCCAGGCCATCCGGCCGGTGCCTTTCAGGAAAGCTGTCGTGGTCACGGATGTGGCGCTTGTCAGTATTGTGGGGGAAGGGCTGCATACCAACCGCGGTATTGCGGCAAAGTGTTTTTCCGCCGTGTCCGGTGCTGATGTGAACATTGAAATGATCTCATCAGGCACTTCAAATGCCGCGCTATATTTTCTGGTCAAGGAAAAACGCCTGGATGATACCATCCAGGCGCTTCATAAAATTTTTTTTGATTCTTAAGGGGTCCCGTAAGAGTTAGTCCACATTCCATGTGAAGTTATTTTTACGCGATCCTCAGGTAACACCGTATCCGGGAGAACAATTTCCGGATACGGTATTATTCTTTATCAGTCAAGGAGAGAGCCTGAACGCCTTCGTTTTGAAGATACGCTCTGGCCGATGATCCATCCCAGAAGCAAAACCCCGACCCCGGCCAGGAACCACTTGATCATACCTGTCCTGAACAGGTGGGTGGTCTCTTTTTCCAGCCTGGTGATCTCAGAGGAAAGTTTTTTGTTCTCTGCCAACAGGCTTTTGTTTTGGGCCAGGGTTTCGGTCACATTCCTGGATGCTTCGGTCAGTTTTTTAAAATCATCCTCAGCCTTGTTCAGCTGCGCCGTGAGTCGCTTGTTCTCCTGCTGAACCCGGGTAAGCCGGGTTTGCAGGCCGGATGTCTTTTCCCCTGCAATATTTTTTTGAGCTGCCAGTTCTTCCTTAAAGCCGTTGGATGTCTCTGCCAGGATTTTGATCCGGTTCTCAAGTTCGGCCTTTTCCCGGTTCAGCTTTTCGATCACCTGGGTCTTGGGTGTCTCAAACACAACAAACTGCTTGTCAACCCAGCCCTGGTCTCCGGACGCCAGGGTTACCTTGTAAAATCCGTTTTCCTCTTCAAGAATGGTTAAAGGGGTGTTGCTTTTCAGGGTTTTGAGTACTGAGTAATTGGTTCCCGGACCTTCCCGGAAGGTGAGAATCAGCATATCAGAGACATATGCGGTTTTGGCCTGTGAATAAGACGCTGCAAGACCGATTAGCAGGGCCGCCGCCCATATCCCTGTGAAGAGTTTCCTCATTTTTTTATTTTGCCTCCTATGTTTTTTTATGTTTCAATAGCAATCATTATGGTATTTTTCAACACCTGGGCCATGAAACCCTAAAAAAAACTTGTCAAACAGCGTGGAACATGGGTATCAATTGGGACATCCCAAGCTGAGAGGAAGAACGCCGGACCGTAAAAATGAACCAGAAATCTTATAAAAAGCTGTGCATTGCAAATATTCTTAACGGGGTGTCCGACGGATTGTATAAGTATTCCAACCCCAGCCGGGTGGCTCTCCTGTTTGCCCCGGAGCCGGATGATCCTATCCAGGTTTTTGACCCCCAGGATTTACTGGGGGGGCATGAGACAAAACTGAATGAGGAGTTTCTAACCGGAGAGGAACTCTGGCGGGAACGGGTAAAACAGCAGATCAGTTCCCAGCCCAGGGGGCACCTGATACCTGACCGGGACCTGGATATGTCCGGCCTGATCTCTTTTGCCGGTGCCAGCAGTGAGTTTTTTTTCCAGGTCTGGTTTACCGAACATCATCCGGACCTGTGCTCCAGCCGGCCCACTGAAAAATGGCTTGAGCAGGCAGCCACCCTGCTGGCCCATGACTATAATTCCAGCAACACCCCGATCAACTCTTCTGATTATGTGCTGAAAAATTATGCGCTCCAGGCCATTGCAGACCACCTGGTGGATGAACGGAACCAACACCTGGGGTTTGATACAAAAATCCAGATTCCCAGTATTCTCAATCATATTCTGGCCATATCAAAGACAAAGGAAGAGGGGGCCTGGGCGCGCGGGATTTTATTCTTTACTGATCCCACGACCATAAACAATATTGATTTTTTGACAAAGATCCAGCGTCACGAACGGCCTCTGGTAAGCAATATCAAGCATATCCGGAAACTGCTGGTGGGGGTGGAACGGTCGGACAGAAAGCTTGTATCCGACGGAAACACGATTATCGGCATCACTGATGCCGAGATTCCGGAATATGCCATTGCCGCCCATTTCAAGGGGGATTACGGTTTTCTCCGCATGGGAACCCAGAAGGTGGCCTCCTTTTCCGACGGGAATTTCCACTCATCCACCAGGGAGGCTAAAATGGTTGAGCTGGAGGAGATTCTTCTGGATTCCAACCTTCCCACCGAAGCGGCCGGAACCCTGTTCAACGTGGTGTCCGGCATGGTCCACAAGGCCGGGCATGCCCGGCACGGGTGTACCCTGGTCATTGATATGAACGAAACCCCGCTGACATTATCCGGTCATGTACTGGAGCCGCCCTTAAGCCTTCTGGAGCCCAAAAATTATGACCTGGCTTCAGCCCTGATGCGTATTGACGGTGCCGTCCACCTGACCACCGATACCCGGATTCACGGATTTGCCTGCCTCCTTGACGGAAAGACCATATCCTGGGAGAATATGGCAAGGGGGGCAAGGTATAATTCCGCCCTGAGGTTTTCTGCAGCCACCCCCAAAGTAATTGTGGTGGTGGTTTCGGCAGACCGGCCGGTTTCAATTATTTACAACGGTATTGAACTGAATGCATTCTGCCGGTGGAAACCGGTGTACCAGTATATGCCTGAAATTATAACCCTGAAAAAACATCTGAACGGAGTGTTAATATGACCCACGATCACGACCACAGCCATTCCCACGAACACAGCCACTCCCATGGCCATTCCCACGGACACAGCCACTCCCACGAATCCGGCGTTGAAATGTCCATGGATGAGAAGTTAAAGACCTTGTTTGCCCATTGGATAGATCACAATGACAGCCATAAGGATAATTTTGTCTCCTGGGCGGCCAAAGCCAGGGAGGCCGGGCTTGAGGATGTGGCAGCATCTCTGGAGGAGGCCGGCAGCCTGTCCGGGCAGGTAACCGGAAAACTCAAGGAGGCCCTGGCCGGACTTAACGGCTAACCCTGCGGGGAGATGGCCTGGGGTTAGACCAAAGCAGGGACTCCTTGCCAAGGGAAAAGGACCTGACCCTGCTTCCGGACCTAAATTTATTCAATCCAGTATAAATATGACACAATTATCCATAGAAGAGATGGCCGGACAGCGGCTGATGCTGGGCTTTGACGGGCAGACCCTTAATGCCCGGCTCAAATATCTCATAAAAGAGATAAAAACCGGTGGTATTATTCTGTTTAAACCCAATATTGAGTCCCCTGAACAATTGAAAACCCTTTGCGCCGATGCAAGGCAGTTTGCACTGGACTGCGGCCTGCCTGATCTTTTTATTGCGGTGGATCAGGAGGGAGGGGTGGTGGCGAGGCTGCGCCGCCCCTTTACGGAGTTCCCGGGCAACCCCCATGTCCGCACCAGAGACCAGGCTGATGAGTTTGCCAGGGTGACGGCCGGAGAGCTCCTGGATATGGGGATCAACATGAACATGGCCCCTGTCCTGGATGTTGCGCCCGAAGGTGTGGACAGCATCATGAAAGAACGGGTGTTTCCCGGGGATGAAGATCTGGTTACCGAGCTGGGTGTCATGATGATACAGGGGTTCCAGAGGAAAAATATCATGGCTGTGGCCAAGCATTTCCCCGGCATCGGCCGGACGGTAAAGGATTCCCACTTTTCCCTGCCGGTCCTGGATGCCGGCCTTGCTGCCCTCAGGCAAAGCGATATCAAGCCCTTTGAAGCGGCCAGGGATGCCGGGGTGTCCGGTATCATGCTTTCCCATATTTCCTATCCCAGGCTGGACAATACCTGGCAGGCGAGCCTGTCCCCTGCCATTGCCCGGGACCTTCTCCGCCGGGACCTCGGTTATGAAGGGCTGGTCATGACAGATGACCTGGATATGAAGGCCATCTCCCATGATATGGAGACCTGTATCCGTCAGATCATGATTTCAGAGATCGACCTGGCCCTGATTTGCCATTCCGGACCCAATATCCAAAAGGCCAGGGATGAGGTGGTCAGGCTGCTGGAAACAGATGCGGTTTTATTTGATCTGGGTAATGCTTCCGTCCGGAGAATCCTGGGTGCCAAAAAACGGTTTTTGCGGGGATGACCTACGCTTTCCGGCCGGGCTTGGTTAAATCCGGCTTCTGGAAAAGACATCTTGATCCGGGGTGCACAAATCATTGTTCCGGATCATGGTGAATCCCCGGGCCGCAATCATGGCGGCATTGTCTCCGCACAGGGACAGGGGAGGGGAAAAGACCTTTATTCTGTGGTTGCCGGCCCTTTTCTTAAGTTCATTCACAAAGGTCTGATTGGCTGAAACGCCGCCGGCAATTCCGATCTGTCTGCATTTTTTCAGGCGGGCAGCCCGGATCAGTTTTTTGGACAGCACGTCAATGACCGCTGCCTGGAATCCGGCTGCCACATCAGCCTGCTGTTCTTCATCCATCTCCGGATTCAGGTGAATATACCGGGCAACCGAGGATTTCAAGCCGCTGAAGCTGAAATCCAGGCTCTCCTTTTCCAGCATACTTCTTGGAAACTTGATCCGGCCGGGATCCCCGGCGTTTGCCAGCCTCTCAATCACAGGTCCGCCCGGATAGCCCAGGCCCATCATCTTGGAGACCTTGTCAAAAGCTTCCCCGGCAGCATCATCCCGGGTCTGGCCCAGCAGTTCAAATTGATGGGGGGAAGCCACATGGTAGATATTGGTGTGCCCGCCTGACACAACCAGGGCAATAAAGGGGAACTGCGGGGGCTTTTCAAGAAGCAGGAGTGAATAAATATGGGCTTCAAGGTGATTGACCCCTGCCAGGGGAAGATTCCTTGCCCATGCCAGAGCTTTGGCAAAGGAGAATCCCACAAGCAGGGCACCGATAAGGCCCGGCCCCCTGGTGGCGGCAATCCCGTCGATGCGGTCCAGGCTTATCCCTGCGTCACAGACAGCCTTGTCCACCACCGGTTCTATGGCTTCAATATGCATCCTTGAGGCAAGTTCCGGCACCACGCCTCCGTATTGGGCATGGGTCTCCACCTGGGAGGCAATAACGGATGAACGGATCTGCCTGCCGTTTTCCACTACGGCAGCAGCTGTTTCATCACAGGATGATTCTATCCCGAGAATGATCATGGGGTTAAATTGTACTGTCCCGGCGCCCGGAATCAGACATACTGGGTCTGAACTTCATTGTTTTCCCTGGCAAGGATTTCCCCGATAAGGTAGGCTTTTTCATTCATGGCACCCAGGCGGTCCATGACCTCTTCCGCTGATTTTTCAGGCACCACGACAACCATGCCGATACCGTTGTTAAAGGTCCGCTGCATATCCGTATCAGGCACATTGCCCTCCCGCTGGAGAATCTGGAAAACCTGGGGGATTTCCCAGGACCCTTTGTGAATCACAGCCTTGCAGGCATCCGGAATGACCCGGATGATGTTTTCATCAATTCCGCCGCCGGTGATATGGACCAGGCCGTGTACCGGCAGGTCCCGGAGCAGGCTCAGGATGGTGGGAACATAAATAATGGTGGGCTTGAGCAGTTCTTCACCCAGTGTGGTGCCGAGATCAGGCATTTGGGTGGTTACATCATACTTGCATTTATCAAAAAAGATTTTCCTGACAAGGGAAAACCCATTTGAATGGATACCGGATGAGGCAATGCCGATCAGCTTGTGGCCCGGCCGGATATAGGAACCGTCAATGATCTTGTCGTTGTCCACTATGCCGACGGAAAATCCGGACAGGTCATACTCGCCGTCCTGGTACATGCCGGGCATTTCCGCTGTCTCTCCGCCGATCAGGGCACAGCCGGCCTGGTTGCATCCGTCGGCAATCCCTTTTATAATCTTTTCCGCTACTGAATTATCCAGGGCGCCCATGGCAAGGTAGTCCAGGAAAAACAGGGGTTTTGCACCCTGTACAATGATGTCGTTGACACACATGGCCACAAGATCAATCCCGATGGTATCGTGTTTGTCCATCTGAAAGGCGACTTTCAGCTTGGTGCCCACACCGTCTGTGGCACTGACCAGCACCGGATTGGAAATATTTGCCAGATTCAGGGAAAAGAGCCCGCCGAATCCGCCTATTTCACCCATGACCCCTGATCTGGGTGTGGATTTTGCGATGTCTTTTATCCGGTCTACCAAACGGTTGGCTTTATCAATATCAACACCGGAATCTGCATATGTCAAAGAATCATTCATTTAAATTCACCTTATGGAATTATGAAAAGAATTAGGGTTCTCTAAAATCCATCAATGATAAACCCAAAAGACCGTAAAAGTCAAAAGATTTTTGACATGAAGCCGCATATGCTGTATCTAAATTATTTTAAACTTAGGACTGATTTTCGAAGAGATAACGGAGATAAAAATTCGATGGAAACAATCAATATTGGAATCGTGGGTTACGGTGTTGTCGGCGCCGGTGTTGCCAAATTACTCAAGCTTAAAAAACAGTTGCTTGAGGCCAGGACCGGCGCCTTGTTAAATCTGAAAACCATTGCTGATATTGATATTGAAACCGACAGGGGGATCGAACTCGGAGAGACTGCCCTGGTCCGGGATGCCATGCAGGTAATTGATGACCCTGACATTGATATTGTGGTGGAGCTCATCGGCGGTGACACCATTGCCAAAGACTTTACCCTGAAGGCCCTTGAGAACAAAAAACATGTGGTGACAGCCAACAAGGCGCTTCTGGCCGGCCACGGAAACGAACTGGTCCGGACCGCCCGCCTCAACCAGGTGGACCTGGCATTTGAGGCCTCCTGCGGGGGGTGTATGCCCATCATCAAGTCTCTTAGGGAATCCCTGGTGGCCAATGATATTAATTCCATGTCTGCCATTCTTAACGGGACCTGTAACTATATCCTGACCAAAATATCCCAGGATGGGTCCGAGTTTGAGGAGGTGCTGAAAAAGGCACAGGAACTCGGGTTTGCCGAGGCTGAACCCTCCCTGGATGTGGATGGTCACGATACGGCGCACAAGCTTGCCATCCTCAACTCCCTGGCCCACGGCATGGAGATAAACCTGGAAAACATCCATGTGGAAGGCATCCGGAATATTACTCCCGTGGACATTGAATTTGCCCGGGATTTCGGATACACCATTAAGCTTCTGGCCATCAGTAAGATACATGACGAGCACGTGGAGGCAAGGGTACACCCCACAATGATCACAAAGTCCAATCCTCTGTCCCATGTGGATCATTCCATGAATGCCATTGCCATTGACGCCGACGCCACAGGAAAAACCATGCTGTACGGCCACGGGGCCGGAATGATGCCCACAGCCTCTGCAGTACTCAGCGACATTGCCGACATAGCCAGGAATATTATTGCAAAAACCAAACGCCGGGTCCCTATCTTAGGATACCCGGAAGAGAATATCCGCCCGATTCCCATCCTGCCAATGGCTGAGTTGTTCACCCGGTATTACCTGAGGTTTGAGGCCCAGGATCATCCCGGTGTGCTGGCAAAGATCTCCGGAATCCTGGGAGAAAACCAGATCAGTATCAAGTCAGTCCACCAGAAGGGCCGCCAGAGCAACGGCAAAGTACCGGTGGTTATGATCAGTCACCGGGCCAAGGAACTCTGGGTGCAGACGGCCCTGTCACAGATTGCGGCCACAGATTCCGTGGTCGGGGAACCCGTTGTCATCCGTATCGAAGAGGATGAGCAGGACTAAGCCGGATATGTTCCGAGCCGAAATTATCTTAAGTGCCGGGGAACGCTAGATTGAAAAAACAAACTGGAGTAGGTAAAAAATGAAGATACTTGTTGCAGATCTGGAAGGGGTATTTCTGCCTGAAATCTGGATCAATGTGGCCCTGAAAACGGGAATAGAGGAACTCAAGCTGACCACAAGGGATATCAGCGACTACGATGAACTCATGACAAGACGCCTCTCGATTCTGGAGGAGAACAACCTGACCCTTAAGGATATCCAGGATGTGATTGCCACGCTGGATCCCCTTGAAGGGGCAAAGGATATGCTGGACTGGATCAGGGAACGCTCCCAGATCATTATTCTCTCGGATACTTTTGAAGAGTTTGCAGGGCCGCTCATGGCCAAACTGGGATATCCGGCCCTGCTCTGTCACAACCTCACCGTGGACGGGCAGGGAAAGATAACAGCGTACAACCTGAGAATCGACAACCAGAAAACCCGGGCGGTTAAAGCATTGCAGGGCCTTAACTACCACGTGATCGCTTTTGGGGACTCCTATAATGACACCGGCATGATCCAGGCCGCAGACCAGGGCTTCTTCTTTAAACCGCCGGAATCCATAAAAGATGACTTCCCCGGCATTCCCATTACCCGGAATTACGACGAACTCAAATCCATGATTGCCAAAACCCTGGAAGGCTAATACATGCCAATGGTTGATATTGACAGCTTTAAGAATATCCGGGCCATGGTCATCGGGGACCTGATGATTGATGAATACCTGTGGGGCAGTGTGGACCGCATCTCACCTGAAGCGCCTGTGCCGGTGGTTGCGGTTGAAACAGAGAGCCAGACACTGGGCGGTGCCGGAAACGTTATCAATAATCTCGTGGCCATGGGGGCCAAGGTCTTTGCCATTGGCACGGCAGGTACGGGCAAGGCCGGGCAGATGATTTTTAAAAAGCTTGAAGATTCAGGCGTGGAAACCTCGGGTATTGTCAGTGAACCCCAACGGCCCACCACCCGTAAAACCCGCGTCATTGCATCCAACCAGCAGGTGCTCCGCATAGACAAGGAGATCAAGCGGCGGATCAACAACCGGACGCTGGACAGGCTCACAAGGATCATAACCAGCCAGATACAGAGTGTGGATCTCATCATCATTTCCGACTATGACAAGGGGCTTGTCACCCGTGAGCTGGTGGCGCGCACCGTTGACCTTGCGCGGTCGCACAAGGTGCTGACCCTGGCAGATCCAAAATCCCTGGATTTTACCAAATACACCGGGGTCTCTGTTCTGACACCCAATAAAAAAGAGGCCGGTCTTGCCGCCAACATGGATATCCTCACAGACGAGGACCTTGAGGCCGCCTCCCGGAAAATAATGGCCCAGGCCTCTCTCCGGCGGCTCCTGATTACCTGCGGCAAGGACGGCATGGGATTGTTTGAACAGGGAAAGCCCTCACGGACCATTGCATCCAAGGCCAGGCAGGTATTTGATGTCTCCGGTGCCGGTGACACGGTTATCTCCCTTCTGGGCCTGGGACTGGCCAGCGGCGCCGGCTTTGAAGCCGCTGCAGGTGCAGCCAATGCCGCCGCCGGTATTGTGGTTGCAAAGGTCGGAACGGCAACCGCCTCCATTGATGAATTAAAACAGGTTCTTGAAACAAATGTTTGAACTTTGTGAAAATATTCCTTGACTTAAAGCCGGTTTTCCCATATATTGCGTTTCGTTGTTGCGGGGTGGAGCAGTCTGGTAGCTCGTCGGGCTCATAACCCGAAGGTCATTGGTTCAAATCCTTTCCCCGCTACCAAAAAAATAAAAGCCTTGTTCTGCAAGGCTTTTTTTATTATACAAGGCCCCTGTTTTTTGTACTTTGTCTCAACTAACACAAAGCTGCAAAAGGCAGGGGTTTTATGATTTCCGGCAAGGGAATTCTTCTGCATTGATTGAGGCTTCGGCCTGTGGTATCTTATTAAGCGTACCCCTCACCATACACAGGAGGTTCTATGCAAATTTCCATTAATTTTAGGAACATTAACTCATCAGAATCCTTAAAATCCCACATCCATGAAAAGTTTGACAGGTTGGACAAAATGCTTGATGCCCCGGCTGAAACACATATTGTTTTATCTGTCGAGAAATTGCGAAATATTGCTGAAATCAATCTGACAAGTGATAAAATTAAAATTCATGCAAAAGAAGAGGCTGAGAACAATATGTACTCAGCCATTGACACCCTTTCAGATAAGGTAAAAATACAGATCAGAAAATTCAAGGATAAACAGCGGCGGCACCTGGCCGGTGACAAGCAGAGCATAAAAGCGGATATGATGGACAATATGAAGAGTGCGTAACATTCGTCCGGAATTGCCTTTTGTCCCGGTTCAACCCACTGTTGGGCCGGGATAGACAAAAGCCCCCTGACACTGCAGCATCGTCTGAACATTACGGGATAATCCCTGTGTCTTGCTGTGCCCCGGTTTCGCCGGGGCAAATGACAGGGTGCGCCCGGGAGATACCGGGAAACACACCGGGTGGAGAGGCCGGGGAGTCCGGGTTTGCCGGGCAGTTTTCCGGTGTTAACCAAAGAGGCCGCAGGTGAACATGGCTTTCTCTTTCACCCATATCAGTGAAGAAAAGAGACTGAAGATCCGGTTTGCCCGGGAGATGGAATTTTTTTTGGCCCGGCGGAATAAGGGGATCCCCCTTGTCCATGATGTCCGCCGCAGGGCATCTGTAAAAGATATTATCGAATCCTTTGGCGTTCCCCACACCGAAATTATGGCGATTGGATTTAACGGGGTACCTGTTGATTTTTCATTTGTTCCCGGGCATGGGGGAGAGCTTGTGGTGGCTGCTGTGGAACCGCCTTTTGATGTGACTGCAGATCACCTGCTGAGGCCTGCCCTGAAACAGGTTAAATTCATAGCTGATCTGAATGTGCTCAAACTTGGACGGTACCTGTTGCTGCTCGGTTTTGACGTCAGTCTGGCACGGCAGCTGACCGATGGTGAGATCGCGGCAGCGGCCGGGAAGGAGAGGCGGATTGTACTGACCCGGGATACCCGGCTGCTGTACCGGAAAAAAATAGAGTTTGCCCGGCGGATAAGGGCGTCACAGCCCATGGTGCAGTTAAAGGAGACCCTTGAATTTTTCGGGTTGATCCCTGATCCCGGGCTGTTTTTTACCCGGTGCACTGCCTGCAACCTGGTCCTTACCCCGGTTGCGAAGGCAGATATTGATCTAAGGCTTGAGCCGAAAACCCGGAAGTACTTCAATCATTTTCTGACCTGTCCGGGGTGTGATCAGATTTTCTGGAGAGGGTCCCATTATGAAGCGGTTCAAAGCCGGTTCCGGGCCGCCGGTATCTTTTAAAAAGCCATTGATTTTAGAAGGGGCGCTGATATAATACGGTTTTGATCCACCCTGATATTTGTTGAGGCACTATGAAAATTATCACTACACACAAAGGGTCTGATTTTGACGCCCTGGCAAGCCTTGCGGCAGCCACCATTGTATACCCCGATGCCAAACCCGTACTCCCCGGCTCAATAAATGCCAACCTCAAGGCCTTTTTATCCATCCACAAGGATCTTTTTGATTTTTATTCACCAAAGGAGATCGATATTGACGGGGTGGAGACACTCATCGTGGTGGATACCCATACCTGGAAGCGCCTTGACCAGAGGCTCCAGCCCCTTGCCAAAAAGGAAAACCTGGAGATTATCGTCTGGGATCACCACAGCAAGGGTGATATGGATGCCGGTGAGAAATATGTAAGGGAAACAGGGGCCACCGTCACCATGCTGGTCCAGGAAATCGAGCGGCAGAGAAAACTCATAACGCCGATCCAGGCCACCCTGTTTCTTATGGGGCTGTATGAAGACACCGGTAACATGGCCTTTCCGTCAACCCTTGCCGAAGATGCGTATGCCGCAGGGTTTCTCCTGGACCGGAAGGCTGACCTGAATATCCTGTCCACCTTTTTAAAACCTGCCTACGGCAAGAAGCAGAAGGATATTCTCTTCGAGATGATCCAGCTGGCGGAGCGCAGCGAAATAAAGGGCGGGTTCACCATGAGCCTGTCCGAGATGGAGGTCAACGGCAGGGTTCAGAACCTGGCCATGGTGCTCCAGATGTACAAGGACATCGTGAATGTGGATGTGGCATTCGGTATTTTCAGGGACTCGGAGCGGGACAAGTGCATGGTCATCGGCCGGAGCGGTGTTGATGAGGTCAACATCGGCTTCATGATGCGGAGCATGGGGGGAGGCGGTCACCCTGGAGCCGGATCAGCCCTGCTCAAGGGGGCCAATCCGGGAACCATCCGCGAAATGATCATGGAACTGATTCAGGGGAACCAGTACTCTTCCGTGATGCTGTCCGACATCATGTCCTATCCCGTGGTCACTGTAAATGCCACCACCCCTGTGGAAGAGGTGGTGATGCTGCTGAGGGATATGGGATGCACAGGCATGCCTGTGGTGGATGACGATGATAAGATTGTGGGGGTGATTTCAAGACGTGACTTTAAGAAGGTGCGGAAATCCAAACAGATGCAGTCCCCTGTCAAGGCCATTATGAGCCGTAACCTGATTACCATTCCCCACAATAAGAGCGCCATTGAAGCGGCCCGCCTCATGATCAAACATGATATCGGGCGGATCCCGGTGATGAAAGAGGATAAAATAATAGGAATCATTACCCGGTCCGATGCCATGCTTTACTTCTATGACCTGCTTCCGGATTGACGGAAGATCAGACCAGTAAATAAAAAACGGCCTGTGAACTTCTTTTTCACAGGCCTTTTTGCGGTTAAACAGGGTTAAACAGCGGGGGCATCAGAGCTTAAGCAGTGATTTCGCTTTCACGGCCAGCTTTTCCCTGAAAATCTTTGAGTTGTGCCGGATATCAACGGGAAAGGCCTTCTCTATAAAGATATGTTCAATAGCCTGGGTCAAGGGGTTTGACCGGGCAATTTCCATGAGTTCCCGGATAAACTCTTTTTCATTGCTTACCTTTTCATAGGGTTCGATAAACATTACCGGGATCTGCCTGTCCTTGGGTCCCACCCCTGCAAGGGCGCTTCTGAACACCAGTTCGTGGTTGTTGAAAATCGACTCCACCGGAACGGTGAACATGGTCTCTTTACCGGTTTCAACCCGATGGCCTTTTCTGCCGCAGAACCATATCCTGCCCTTGGAATCCTTCCAGCCGAGATCGCCCATCCGGTGCCAGAACTTGCCGTCCGGATCCTGGATCTTTGCCAGGAGATCCGCCTCCCTGTTGTTATAGTAGTTTTCCGTGACCAGATCTGCTTTAACCGTGATTTCACCCACCTGGTTTTCTTCAACCAGGAGGCTGTCCCTCATCTGGGTAATGGGTTCATCCGTGATTTTAAGCAGCCGGACCTGGGTGTCGCAGATGGGTCTGCCCACACACATGCCAAATCCCTGTTCGGACAGTTTTCTGGTTTCAGACAGAATCTCATGGGAGCCGATGGAAATCACAGGCAGGGCCTCAGTGGCGCCGTAGGGGGTGTGAAGTTCAGTGGTGTCCGGGAGCATGGTGGAGAATTGTGCGATATTGGCAGGGCTTACCGGGGCGCCTGCCGAGACCACCCGTCTTAAGGAGGGCAGCTTTATCCCGTGTTCCTTGCCGTATTTCCCCACCCGGTTGATCAGGGCTGGGGAGCCGAACATATTGGTTACCCCGTGATTCTCAATGGCCTCAATGATCATTGTGGGGTCGACCAGGGCCGGTTTTGTGGGGTCCATATCCGGAATGACGGCAGTCATTCCCAGGGCAGGGTCAAACAGGGCGAACAGGGGAAAGGTGGGCAGATCCACCTCATCAGGTTCAATATTGAAGTGGGTCTGTATCTGACGGATCTGGGCATCAAAATTTCCATGGGTATAGACCACACCCTTTGCCGGCCCCGTGGATCCCGTGGTAAACACGATTGCGGCAATTTCGTCCCGTGTGGTCTGGGCCTTCGGGAAGGGATCCTTTCTCTCTGTGGCCAAAAGCTGGTCAAGGGTGTATCCGCCCCAGAACCACCGTCTGCCGACGGTGACCCAATGTTTTACACTCTTAAAATACCGGGGCTTAACGGTTCTCAGGACATGGGCTTTTTCAATGCCGATAAAGGCCTTGGGCCGGCTTTGCTGAAGGCATTGGAGCATTCTGTCAATGCCCATGCCCGGATCCACCACAACAGGAACGGCCCCCACCTTGAACATGGCAAAAATCGTAATAAAAAAATCTATCCCCGGCGTGACCATCAAAATGGTCCGGGTCCCCCGGGTGATGCCGATACCTTCAAGACCGAACGCCAGGGTGTCTGACTGGCGGTCCAGCTGGCTGAATGTCAGTTGGCTGTACAGCACCCGTCCGGCCTTGTCCCGGCCTGCCGGGGATACCACCGCACGTTTATGGGGATACTTTTCCACGCTTGCTTTTAAGCTGAGAGATATGTTGGTGTAATGTGTCATAGAAAGATCTTTTTTATTTTATCAATGGTTCCCTGAATGATGCCCTCAGGTGCTTCGGGTGCCCTGGCCTTGAGCACGGCGGTCTGCTCCCTGGCCGCGGTTACCGCTGCCTCGGCCGTGCTTGTTAAATCCCCTGTCCTTTCGGCAATCCTGGCCTCGCCCTGGGCCGGGTTCACCTGATACAGGACATAGGTTTCTTTTACGGGTTTTTCAAGCTTTGCGAACCCTTTTATTAACGTATTTTTCCCTTTTTCCCAAACCTTTTTTTGACTGTCTGCGATTTTTTTCTGCTCGGGATATTGATCGCCAATGGCTTCAATGCGGGCAATTTCCCCGTCAAAAAGATTGACCTCTTCATTATAGGCAACCAGGGCCTCGTAAAATACGGGAAACTTATCAAAGGAAAACTTCAGCATCTCCGGCGGCAGGTTGACATGGGCAAGCGTCACTGGTTTGTATACCCTCATATTGGGATCAGGTTCGGCAAAATAAGTGGTATACACGAAAAAGCCCGCACCACCCACAGCCCCCAGGATCAGCACAATAAAGACCAGTTTTTTGATAAGACCGGCCACCCCTTTTCGTTTAGGGGCCGGCTGGCCCTGTTCTGCGTCCGGCGCTTCCTTGCCGGCGGTTTTAGCCTTGTCGTCCTGAGATTTCGGATCTTCCTCTTTGTTCTTTTTTTTCAAGAATCCAAGCATAGGCTTATCTTTACCCGTCCTGTCTCAAAAAGTCAAAAAGAGCCTCCTGGCAGAGGCACCCGCACTATACTAAAAATGACTTTATGAGATCCAGGGTCTCCCGGGGTTTATCTTCAAACAGGTAATGACCGGCATCGTGAAACACATGGGCCCGGGTTTGGGGAAAACGGCGCTGGAATTCATTGAGAAAGTTTACATCAAAGACAAAGTCCCGCGTTCCCCATAAAAACATCAGCTTATCCTGTTTCAGGCGGGTCAGGCGCCGGTCAACCCTTTCCACAATGGAATAACTCCGGTCTTCAGGTGTAATCGGTATGTCCTGAACAAATTTCAGGGTGGCGATCCGGTTTTTCCAGGAGTTATACGGGGCGATCAACCCTTTTTTCACCTCCGGGGCCAGCCGGTTCTCCGATCCCAGGTACAGGGCGCCGCCGGCAAAGATATTGGCCCCCAGCACTGCCGGAACCGCAAACCATTTCAGGTATTTGATCATCCACAGGGCCGGGGGAAACCGTTTGGTTTCAGGCAGAAAAAAGCCCGACGTATTGGTGATGACGATTTTGTCAACACGGTCCAGGTTGTCAATGGCCCAGGCCAGCCCGATCATCCCGCCCCAGTCATGGACAATGAGTGATATTTTTCCGGTCAGGTTTAAAGCGTTGATCAGGGCGTCCAGGTTGTCCACCCGGTTTTCCAGGGTATACTCATATTCCCCGGGTCTTGGCTTGTCTGAAAAACCGCATCCAATATGATCCGGAACAATGGTCCGGTTCGTCTTTGAAAGGGCCTTGATCAGGTTTCTGTAGTAAAAAGACCAGGTGGGATTGCCGTGTACCATAACAATGGGGCTGCCTTCACCCTGGTCAACATAGTGAAGTTTGTGGCCGTTGATATCCAGAAAATTGGCTTCAAAGGGATAAAGATCTTCAAATCCTGTTGTTGATGTCTCTTTGTCATTGATGCGTCGGTTTATCATTCTTCCCCCAGAAAATAAGCGTTCAATTGAGTATCTGTTTTGATTTTTAACCGGCTGGTTCATATCCGGGCGGTTCAGTCTATCTGTTCCAAAAGGATATAAGATCCTGTTGGGTGATCCCGGCAAGTTTCATTCCCATGTCCCTGTACAATACTATTCTAAGATCATCGGAAAACATGTGGGCATCGGCTATGACGTAAGGCTCAGGTCCGTATCCCATCTCTTTGATTTCAATTTCATACCGGGCCTTTTTGGTTTCCCGGGTTACCGGGCCCCGGCATTTCAGATCACTTTCATTTTGAGGCAGCACATCGTAATATGCCTCCTCAGAGGCTGAAACCCAGCCCATGCGCTGGACAAATACCCTGAGGGTATGGGCGCAGCATTCATACATAAGGGTGCCGGGCATGACCATGTCATCAATAAAGTGGCAGGTCAGGAACCAGTCATCCGGATGAATGTCCGCCTCTGCCCGGATACGGCCCAATCCGAACCGTCCGCCTCTGGGCTCCAGTTCCAGCACCCGGTGAATCAGGGTCATCTTTTCGCCGGGCAGCCATTGATTCCGCCCGGGAATCACCCCTGAAAACGCCGGGCCGAATGCGGTTTCAAGATCTCCCCGCCTCAAGGCGTTCACCTGCTCATCTGAATAGGCTTCCTTTTTCATGGGAACCAATTCAGGAATCCCTGATTTTGCATTTTCCCGCTGCCGGTCTTCTTTTTTCAGGATAATTCCCCCGGAGTTTTCCACCTCATCTTCGGTAAAGAACCCGGCACAGCCGTCACGCATGGAAATGAAAAGATGACCGTCAATATACCCCTTATAGTGGAAAAAGAAAAGGTAGATATCGCCCTGTTTTAAAAAACGGTCAATCTCTATGTGGTATTCAATGGTCTCCCCGGGGACGGGCAGGGTGCGGTGGAAGGTCACCCTTGCATCCAGCAGCCTGTATTTCCGTGCGCCCTTGACCACGTGGTCAATGCCCAGGTAGGCGCAGAGAAACAGGTCTGCCTGGCCCGCTTCAATGGAGATGGAAACCGGTGCCTTCCCGCCGTCCAGGTACCAGGCACCCGCCAGAACATCGTGCTGGGTAATGATCTTTCCGGAAGTCAGGGAGAGCATCTCCCCCTGGATATCCATAATCCGGTCCACCAGCATCAGCGGTTCATCCGGCAGCCTTACCCTGACAGGGTAGGTATCAATGACGTCAAATTCCGGACCGAGTACATTGCCTGCTTTCCCTACGGCGTATTCCAGGCATTTGTCACGACTGAGAAAAACCTTTTGGGGGAGGGCATCTGCGGTTTGAATTTCATGCCTGTTTTCTGCAGGCCGGACACCTGTAATATCGTCATTCTCTGTCACCTGGATATTTCCGGCGGATGCCGGATCAGCTGTGGCCAGGACTGCCAGCTGCCGGCCCATCTCAGCCATATTGCTGCTGGAGAATTCCAGAAACCGCTCATGGGTCCTGGCGGTGATTTCCTGGGTGCGGATGAGAAGATCCGGGTCTGCCAGGGTTGCACCGGGCTCCGGCATCCCTGTAAATACATCTTGGGGTACCTGATCCTTTGAGCCTGCTGGATATCGTTCAGAAATCATCCGGACAAGATCTTCCGGGATCGGGGTCCGGGTCACCGGGATCAGAAGATCAGGTGCCTTGGTGTCATAAACTCTTTCCGGGCCAGGCTGTTTCGTTTTGGCGGAAGAGAGGA
>JAKSAX010000567.1 GCA_022361395.1 Desulfobacterales bacterium
GGCGTCACCGATGTTTATGCAGGCAAAACCCCCGGGTTTGAGCACCCTGAAACACTCTTCCCATACAGGGTCCATAACCCGGTGCATGGCTTCGAATGCAGCCATGCCGTCACCCTTTTTCAGATGGGTGGCAACGGCAGAATTAAATTTTGAAAATATGGTATCCCACATTTGAATCATCGGATACGGGGGAGAGGTCACCACAAGGTCGATGCTTTTATCCGGCAGATTGTCCATGACCCTGCAGTCTGCAAGTATGGGATGATGTGCTGTTTCCATTGATTCCCCCTGTTACTGTTCTGGGGGGTTCTAACATGTTTTGATTTTCAAGTAAATCACCGGGGTCATTTCCGTTTGCCAATCCGGATTTTTAGAAAAATCTGGACTTAGAACCAATTGGAGAATATGGTTTACAAATTTAAAATCAGATTCAGGGAGAGTCCTTACCTGCTCTGGCGGCATAAGGGAAAGTTATGACAGAAGCATTTGCTGATAATCGTATCCTGACTATGGGGCATCTGGTGGACCAGGCCGGGCTGGCGTACCTGGAAACAGATACCTCGTTTATCATCAGGTATTGGAACAAAGGGGCGGAAGCCCTGTTCGGATACTCGGAAGATGACGTGGTAAACCGCCGCCTGGATAAGATCGTGGACATGGACGCACAGCTGATGCGGCAACTGGGAAGTGAAGACGGGGCATGCCTTGCAACCATGGGATCCCGGGGGCGTCAGATTGACTGCCGGATAAGGTTCACCCCCATAGTGGATGCAACGGGAATCAAGGCGGGCATGGCATTGCTGATCAGAGACGTGGTCGGCACCCGGGAGCAGGAGTCTCGCCTCAATGCCAGGGGCCGGGCCATGGAAGACATCCTGGGGTTTGCCCCTGTGGGTATTTTTCATGTCGGGCTGTCAGGGGGCATGGTGGTGGCCAATTCCGAGTATGCCTGGATGCTTGGATATGAATCCCCTGACCAGCTGGTCTCCCAGGTAAATGATTTTGCAGGCCAGGTTTTTTATGAGGCCCGCAAGGCGGAAGAGTTCATGTTTATCCTCATGGAGGCCGAAAGGGTTACCCGTTTCCGGTGCCGGTTAAAACGCAGGGACGGTTCCTTTATCTGGGCGCTTTGTTACGCCATGGCCACCAAAGACCAAAGCGGCCGGATGGATGGCTTCAACGGGTATGCCATTGATATCGGGGATACCATACGGGCTGAAAAAGCCCTGCAGAGGGCAAACGAAGAACTCATGCGGCTCTCTGTTATTGACGGCCTGACCCAGATTTCAAACCGCCGGGAGTTTGATGCCCGCCTGGGTATGGAGTGGGAGCGGCATGCCGGGGAAAAACTGTCCCTGGCCGTTATTCTCTGTGATATAGATTATTTTAAAAAATTCAACGACAGCTACGGCCATCAGGCCGGGGATGAGTGCCTGAAAAGAGTGGCGGCTGCCATTGATATTTGCGCCGGGGATAACGGTGGCCTGGCCGCCCGATACGGGGGAGAGGAGTTCGGGGTCATTTTGCCGGAGACAGGTGCAGAGCGGGCTCTTGGTGTGGCGGAGGTGATCCGCAAAGCGGTGCTGGCGCTGGAAATCGAACACAACCGATCAGAGGTGAGCCCCTGTGTTACCCTGAGCCTGGGGGTCAGTGCTGTTGTGCCTGTGAAGGGGGGTTCGGATATGGGGCTGCTGGCCGCCTCCGACAGCGCATTGTACAAGGCGAAAAAGCAGGGCAGGAACAGGACGGTTGATGCTGTTTACTCTCCAGTCTGACTTCAGCGGATAAAAAACCACTCCTGATCAGAGGAAAGCTCTGCCTCAAATTCATACCCGTCAATACATGCCTGCTTGAGAGCCTCCGGCCGCGAAATCCGGTTTTGAATGATATAGGCGGCAAAGGCGCCCCTGGCCTGTTTGGCCCTGACAGACAGATTCTTTAACCTGCCGTCCGTCCTCTCCCTGAATTGAATCCCTATAGTTCTTTTCCTTAAAAAATCTGACGACAGCACGGTGCTGTACTCATCAGAGGCCAGGTTGACCAGTTGGCCGTCCGGACCCAGAAATTCTTCAAAATAAGGGATGAGCCTTTTTTTCCAGAAAACCTTAAGGCCGGTTTTACCTATTTTCAACGGCGTGCTGAAGTCCAGGCGATAGGGCGTGATCCGGTCCATGGGGCAGACTGCCCCGTAAAGTCCGGATAATATCCGGAGACGGGCATTGGCAAATTCAAGCTGTTCCCGGTTAAACGATTCCGGGGCCAGGGTTTTAAATGCCTCCCCCCGGAAGGTAAATATTGCGGGCCCGGATTCCGCCTCTTCAAATCCCCGGATCTGATCACAGGTTTTCCGGGTCAGGGCGTCGCTGGTCCTGAACAAAGCCTGGACAGCGGAAAAGTCCATTGGGCGCAGGGCCTGTATCAACTGCCCTGCCTCCCGTTCAAATTCAGGTGTTCCCCGGGAAAAACCGTGATCCCCAGTCGCCGCAACCATGGTTTTGGTCGGCGAAAGTATCAGTTTCATCATCGGGCGGCTTATTTTTTATGACAGACCTTACAGCTTACCGGGCCTGATTTTTCACCGGCTTTTTTCCTTGCCCGGTGGCATTTGACGCAAGTTTTGTTCATTACCTGCTTTTTCTTGAGTTCGCCTGCTTTTTTCGCCGCGTCAAGCGCCCCCTCTTTCTGGGGGAAATCCTTATGGCAGGTCTGGCAATCCTCTATAACGGTCTGGTGGAGGTGATGGTTGAAGTCTACCGGTCCGCTTTTTCCGCCTGTGAGGGTCATCTTTTCCCGGCCCTTGTCCTGTTCAGCCACCCCGAGTCCGGGTGAAAGCAGCATTCCCATTCCAATGAGTGTACAAATCAGCCATTTAATTGAATTTTTTCTGGTCATTTTTTCTATCCTATTTTAATAAGATCTTTTGAAGTACTGAACTTGAATCTCATAACACAGGAATCTGGAAAAGGACAGGAAAATGAAACTTCTGAAGTGGGGCTTCTCAATCTTGGCAGGTATGGCAATACTTGTTTACGCGGCATTGGTATTCATCGGACAGCCGAAAATCGAACAATCCATGAACAGGGTGGTTGCCCATGATCCTTTCCAGGTGGGCCGGGCAGCCCGGGATCTTCACAACCGCCTGGTCATCGCGGACCTCCACTGTGACTCCACGCTTTGGGCCAGGGACCTGGCCAGAAAGAGCACCTACGGACATGTGGATATCCCGAGACTGCAGGCGGGCAATGTCGCCCTTCAGATGTTTACGGCGGTGACGAAATCTCCGAGGGGGCAGAACTACGAAGAGAATACAGACAGTTTTGATAATATCACCATTCTGTCCCTGGCCCAGCTGTGGCCTCCGTCAACCTGGAACAGCCTGACGGCCCGTGCCGTATACCAGGCGGAGAAACTTCACGGGGTTGCTGCAAGGGTGCCGGAGCAGTTCCGGGTGGTCACCACTGCCGGGGAACTGGCCCGGGCACTGGCAGAACGGAACAAAACCCAAGGCAAGGCAGGGCCGGTCATCGGCCTGCTGGGCATTGAAGGCCTGCACAGCCTGGAGGGAGAAATCGGGAACATTGCCACCCTGTACGATGCCGGGTACAGGATGATGGGGCTTCATCATTTTTTTGACAACAAAACAGGGGGCTCCCTGCACGGGATCTCCAGGGCCGGGCTTACGGAATTCGGTAAATCCGTGGTCAGGGAACTGGACCGGCGGTCCGTTATCATTGATCTGGCCCACTCTTCCCCCAAAGTGGTTGAAGATATCCTCGAACTGAGCACCCGGCCCCAGGTGGTGTCGCATACCGGGGTTTCCGGTCATTACAAAAGCCCGCGAAATATTTCCGACGATCTGATGCAGAGGATAGCGGAAAAAGGCGGGCTCATCGGTATCGGATACTGGAAGGGGGCTGTGGGGGATATTTCGCCTGAAAACATAGTAAGGTCCATAGCCTATGCCGTCGACCTGGTCGGGGAAGACCATGTCTGCCTGGGATCTGACTTTGACGGGTCAACCACCGTGGCCTTTGATACCTCGGAACTGGCTGTGATCACCCGGGAGATGATGCGCCGGGGATTTTCAGAGGAACGGATTGAAAAGATCATGGGAAAAAATACCGTTGATTTCCTGCTGGCCAATCTGCCCGGATAAGGTGGGGGGAATATCGGCTGACGCTAATCCCGGGCCATTTCATACCGGGCCAGTGCTTTTCCGGACGGGGTATGGATAAAGGTCAATAATATGGGAAAAGGAAGGCCGTTTTCAGGCTCCGGGCAGAACCTGATCCGGTTTTCAGTGGCGGAATCAACCGGATGAAGGGCAATCCGGTTATTTACCAGTCCCCTGATCCTACCTTCAATTTTTATACCCAGACGGGGAACCAAATCCCGGATTATGCGCCGGTCCTCTTCGGAAGTCACGATGACAGGCAACCGGTCAAGGGCGTACAATTCCCGGGGCAGGGTCATGTCCCCGGGAAAATAATCCGGATCCTGCCACATCAGTTTAAAAAAAGGTCTGTTTTTGGATTTTTTAAATAGGGAGAGTTGACCGGCACAGTTCCCGGGCAGGGTAAGGAGCATTTTGCCGTCCCGGCCGGAGGCTGCGCTCCGGATGTCTCCATGGGTTTCAAACCGTAGGGATTGCCCGCACAGCCATTGCGCATCCGGCTCAAGACAGGTATACCACCAGTTGACGACCTTGTATAAAAGTACCTTTTCATCTTCTATGAAGTAGTCTTCGTCGGAATGGGCAGGCACTGAAAAAAAGATGAAACCAATGATAAGGGAGAGTGTCAGGATCTGCTTCATGGATGAGGGCTATAGTAAAATTATCATGGCATGGCAAGACCTGAAATTTGTAGTGGCTGCCGGAATTTCCGGTTGAAAATACTGACAGGCTGTGGTCGCAGGCTTTAACGGGAAAATAATTGTGCCAAATATTACAAAGCACCGGAAAGCGGGGGAAAATAATGAAGACGGTTCTTGATCCCAATCCCGGAAACAGGATATTCGGAACCCTGGAGGGGTTCTGCGATGACCATTCAAAGTACTTTATGAAGAAACAATTGACGGGTGCGCCTCCTGCATAAGTGTTATACTGAGAAATCATGGAAGTGTTAATTATCCAAAACCTTTCGAATGGTATTCGCCAGCTCCTTATTGGCAATGGGTTTTGTCATCATAGCCTTAATTCCGAGCTTTCTGATGCTTTCATCATTCAGTTTTTTACTGTAGCCCGAACAAAGTATGAACTTCGTGTCTGGTTTTGTTTCTAACATCTGTTGTGCAAGTTGATAACCAGTCAACTTAGGCATGGTCATATCAGAAATAATGATATCATAGACATCAGGGTCAGCTTTGAACAACTCAAGTGCGTCTAAGCTGCTCGTACATGTATCCACCTTATATCCCAATCCGTTTAAGACTCTGCAACCCATTTTTGCAATCTGTGTCTCATCATCAACAAAAAGGACTCTTTCGTCACCTTTTGGCAGTTCCAAATTTTGTGAAACCTCTTTTTCATTAACTTTTTCAATATAAGGTAAATAAACAATGAATTTAGTCCCTTTTCCAAACTCGGTTTCAACTATAATTTTCCCCCCGCAGTTTTGTACAATACCATGTACAACTGCTAACCCTAATCCTGTTCCTTCCCCCTGATCCTTGGTGGTAAAGTAGGGTTCATATATAAATTCGATTTTGTCCTCAGGAATACCGGTGCCGGTATCGGCGATCTCAATTTTTATATAATTATCGGATCTTATAAATTTCCCACTTCGCAATATGGAACCTTCCAGCTTGATATCTTCCATATCAACTTTAAGAATACCGCCCTCTTCATCCATGGCATGGGCTGCATTTGTAAAAAGGTTCATAAATATCTGATGAATCTGGGTCGGATTCCCCATCACCTGTTTTCTGCTGTTTATATTATCGATGATTTCGATTGTTGCGGGAATGGAAGAGCGGGTCAATTTTAAAGCCTCTTTAGCAATAATATAGACACTCACCGGTTTGATAATGTCTTCTGATTTCCGGGCAAATGTCAGAATCTGTTTTACAAGATCCTTAGCCCTCAAGCCTGCAGCCTGGATTTCCTTTAAATCGTCCTCAATAACAGAGCCTTTTTCAACCTGATTAAGTGCTAAATCTGAAAATCCCAAAATAGAGGTAAGGATATTATTGAAATCATGGGCTATACCTCCGGCAAGATTGCCAATTGATTCCATTTTTTGTGATTGACGAAGTTGTTCCTCAATACGTTTTGCCTCTGAAATATCTTCTACGAATGCGGTCCCAAACTTGGGGCGCCCCTTTTGGTCAATAACTGCCGTCGCGTTTACACTTACCTGAATCAGTGTGCCGTCTTTGCGTATATATTTTTTTTCTATTTTAAACCCCTGAGATTCGGGGGTAAACATTTTCTGGAATACCTGCCTGTTTTTAGGACGGTCATCCGGGTGGGTCACATCAAAAAGGGACATTCCCTTCAATTCCTCTTTGGTATAACCAACCATTTTTTCGTAAGCCGGGTTTGTGGAGACAAAATTGCCCAGAACATCAACAGTACTGATTCCAACAGGTGAGTTATCGAAAATGAGCCTCATTTGCTCTTCATTTTTCTGAAGGGCCCTTTCTATCTTTCTATTTTCGGTGACATCAATGGTGGAAAGTAAAATTTTAATTTTTTTATTATTTTTTTCCCTGTCCAGTGTCAGATTTATATGGACATACTTGATTGCCCCGGATAATGTTTTTATTTCGCTGTCTGTTTCAAATTCTTTTACCCCGGATTCCAGGGCAATGAGCTGCTCCTTAAAAGCGATTAGGGCATTTTCTGTAAAAAGGTTATCCAGATTACCGATTAATTGTTCTTTTGATTCAGCATCGTACAACTTGAGGGTTTCATTATTAACATCTATAATTTTCACCTTTTGGAAAAATGAAATAACTTGTGACGGGTTTTCATCGAAAAACACTCTGAAATTGAGAATACCTTTGGCTCTCAAGTCTTCAAAAGAGTTGAAAATCTCCGTATAGTCTTCTTCCCAAAGAGGTACCGGGGCATCATTGAAAAGAGCATTATACCGTTTATTGCTCTTTAATATTTCCTGCCGGGCCCGCCGGCTTTCACTATTATCCTGAAAAATTAGAACAACACCTATAATCTCTCCATCATCATTTTTGATTGGGGCACCAGAATCAGAAATGGGGGTTTTTGCCCCGTTTTTATTTATCAGAAGGGTATGATTTGCCAAACCGATAACAACTTTGTCCTTCAGGACCTGAGAAACCGGATCTTCCTCAATTTGACCTGACTTCTCACTGATTATGTGAAATACCTCATTAACTGGCCTGCCGATTGCTTCAGCTTTATTCCACCCTGTTAACTGCTGTGCTACAGGGTTAATAAACGCCACATTTCCTTTTGCATCGGAAGCAATAACCGCATCCCCGATACTTTTAAGAAGTGTCTCCATCCAGCGGTGACTTTCAGCTAAAAACGTTTCGGACCGCTTTTTGTGAGTCGCGATGTCAATGGTTGATTTTAAATCTTTCTCATCAAAGGGTTTAACTATGAACCCGTGGGGCTCTGTCAATTTGGCCCGTGAAATTGTTTCGCCATCAGTGTAGGCAGTTAAGTATACGATTATTGGATCATACTTTTCACGAATTTTTGCGGCTGTTTCAATACCGTCAATACCATCCCCCAAGTTTATATCCATCAGTATCAAATCAGGGTGACATTCTTCTGCCTTAAGAAGCGCCTGTTCTCCATTTTTAGCCGAATCAGCAACCGCATACCCCATTCGGGATAATTTGCTTTTTAAATCTTCAGCAACCAAGAGGTTATCTTCAACTATCATTATAGTAGACTTTTCCATGAAATTAGCTCCTTGCCTCAGAATCTTTAATCGGAAAACAAATAGTATACAGCACGCCAAAATTCTGATTCAGTGACAGCGTGCCGTCCAGTTGACCTTCGGAGAGGATTTTAACAATTCTTAATCCCAGTGATTCCGTTTTTTTTATATCAAATCCTTCGGGCAACCCCACACCGTTATCGCTGACGGCCAGCTCTGCTTTCTCATCTGATATCTTTTTTACACTTATCCTTATGGTTCCTTCCTTGTTTTCCGGGAATGCGTATTTTATTGAGTTTGTAACCAATTCATTTGTAATTAGCCCACATACGATTAACGTGTCCAAATCAAGGACAATAGGGTCAAGTTTTATTATTAATTTAATAGACGTCTCATTAAGTGAATAGGCAGATTCTATCTGTTTGGCAAACTCGGAAAAATAGCTGTCCAGATCCAATTGTGCAAAGTTTTCAGTTTTATACAGGCTTTCGTGGACCAGGCTCATTACACGTATTCTGTTAATGCTGTCAATTAAAGGTTGTTTGTTTTTTTCATTTGAAA
>JAKSAX010000264.1 GCA_022361395.1 Desulfobacterales bacterium
CCCAGCAGTATTTTTCCGAAATTTTTTTTAAAGTAGGGAAGGATGAGTTTCAAGCACCGGCTCCTGAACAGATACAAGATGATTAATGAAAACATTCAACAGGGCAAAAGATAAGACATTGTTTCAGGAATTTCAATGGAGAGAAGGCATGGGGTCACGGAAATAGTTCGGCCGTTGCCCCGGCAGGCAGTACCGGGCCGGGGCAGCAAAGGTCAGATTCTTAAATTTTTAAAGTCTTTTAGCATTTCCGAGGCAGCTTCCCTGCCTGCCATCATCACCGGGGTGTAGCCGCCGCCGTGGGACCAGGCGCCGGCAAGGTAGAGGCCTTTCACCGGGGTCCGTGTCCCCAGGTGCGCCATGTCCCTGTCAAACCCGTAAATGGCGCCGCCTGGATTTTGTGTATAAAATATATTGGTCAGGGGCGTACCGATTTCCATGACCTCAATCATATCGGAAAGCCCTGGGATGAGCTTTTTTTCTACTCTTTTAATAAAACTTTCGGCAATGCGGTGCTTTTCCCTGTTATAGGCCTGCTTCCTGTTGTTGAAATAATCTTTTTCAAATTTTTTCCAGGGCCCGTAATCTGCCAGGCTCATGACGGTCAGGGTTGTTTTGCCCGGGCCTGAATACCCTTTAAACAGGTTGTCATAGATAGTCACGCCGATATCTGATCGGGCCGGATCTTTCCGGGGGGCAAGCATGTTGTTGTACCGGTTTTCATTAAAGGAAAGATCAATCTCATAGTCTTTGATATGGGGCAGCTCTTTATTGAGTCCCAAAAAGACCACAAAGCTTGAAAGGGAGGTGTTTTTTTGCTCAATGGTTTTTGTATAGGAATCAGGGACAAGGGTTTTGGGAATAAGCCGGTTAAACAGAACAGGGACGCTGCAGTTGGCTATGACAGCCCTGGCCGGGTGTGTTTTTCCCCGGGAGTCGGTCACCCCTTTTATGGCATTGTTGTCATCAAAAAGGATCTGCCCGGCCATGGTGTTGTATAAGATGCTTCCCTTTTTTTCTTCAATGGCCAGGGCCAGGATGTCGCTCAGGTCCTGGGACCGGGTCCTGTAGTACTGGCCGCCGTGGACAAGGTATTCACCCGTGGCAATGGCGTAAAACAGGGCATTGATCTTTGCAGGGGAAAGCCCGTAATATCCTGAAAAAATGGCCATACAATATTTTATGTCCGGGTCTTTGACATGCTGGGACATCCATTGTTCAAGGGTGAGTTTTTCAAGTTTCCCCATCATGGACTGGGCAAACCGCTTCCCCTGCCACAACTCCGCTATCACCTGTTCCATCTGGGAGTAGAACCCGTGGATTCCCTCTTTTTCATGGGGGAATTGTTCGGACAGCACTTTTTTAACCCCGTCCGGATTTTTTGCAGGAAGGGTCACATCAAAGCCGGGGGTGACTATTCTTCGAAGTTCCGGTGTGTATGCCACCTTAAGTTTATCCCACAGGCCTAAATCCGACAGGATCATTTGGGGCATTGCATGCTCCGCCACTGTGGCGTGCAGTGAGACATCAAAGGTAAAATCGCCCCGGTCAAAAGAGGTGGCATACCCGCCGGCGATTGAATGCTGTTCCATCAGGGTGATGTTGAATCCATATTTGGCAAGGTAGGCCGCGGAGACCAGTCCGCCATGGCCTCCCCCGATAACCACAACCGGATAGTCTTCTTTTCTTTTAACCTGGGAGGCGAGGGCCCCGAATCCTGTCCAGTCCACGGCTGCCGCGCTTGACGCCATGAGCATTGTTTTTAAAAAAAGCCGTCGGGATTTTTCCATGGTTATTCTCCTTAACCTGACTGTTATTTTGGCAATTACTGAACCTTGAATGTGATTTCAAGTTTCCTGGAATCCAGCCTAAAGGATGCCTTTTCGAATTCCGGCGGGCCGAAACTGCCCCTGGCATCGTTTGAAAATCCGTATCTTTCCGTTGGAATACCGAACATCCGTGTATCCATTTCATTATTTTGGTTTTCATCATGGTAAACTTTGACTGCATATTCGCCATAGGGCAGTCCGGTGATGGTTTCGCTTACCCTGTTGTTGACTATTTTAAAGTTAAATCCCCTGAACGGGGTTTCGCTTTCATAATTTTCCCTGGAATTGGCCAGAGCCACCCTGGCCACTCCCTGGGAGTTCTCAAATCCCGTTATTTCAACGGCAATACTGCCCTGACTGGATGAGGGCTGGTTTGCCGCAGCAAAGGCCGGGGTTAAAAGGATAATAATTGTCAAAAAAAGAGTTGAGGGGTTCATTTTTGTTTTCTCCTTTGGGGTTATGTTTATCCATACAGGTGATCCTGGATGCCATCATAAAGGGGGCCTGCCCTCTATTGGAACCTTGTTGAGACAGATGGCAGAAGTAAAGGGATGAACAGGCGGAACAGGGGGATGAATGGCGTTGCCATGGGTTTTGGGATTTAGTATCCTGTACCCTAAACCAAGAGGAGCAGATAAAAAACATGTATAACCCGACCAAAAAAGACGCGGTGCGGTCCCTGCTGATCACCGTGGTCTTCAACACCCTCATCGCTCTGGTGATGACTTACATGGTTCTGGAAAAGAATGATTTTTTCGATATTTTTATGGTGTCCCAGTTTATCGGGCTTTCCATCTGCACTTTTGTGACCGGTGCCATCCGCCTGTTTTCCGGGGACTCAATTAAAATGGCTGCTGTCGGCGTTCTGTCCGGATTGACTGCCGGGGTTGTTTTCGGTTCCCTTTTAAGCTGGGGATATATGGTGCTGGTCCATGATATGAATTTTGCCTTTTTTCTTAAGGATGTCTTCCTGTATATCTTTGTGTTCGGATTTGTGTTCGGGATTCCCATTGTCTATTTTTTTTCCTCCTGGGAGAAAATCCAGGAATCCGAAAAAATGATCCAGAGCGAAAAGATCAAACGCCTGACCATGGAAAAACAGGCGGCCATGACTACCCTTCAACTGCTCCAGGCCCAGATTGAGCCCCACTTTCTGTTCAACACCCTTTCCAATGTCATTGCCCTGTTTGATACAGATGCGGAAAAGGCAAAAAAGATGCTCATTGACCTTAATGAATATCTACGGATCTCCCTGCAAAGAACCCGCCAGGAGATGATCACCCTGGACCAGGAATTATCTTTTGTCCGGCAATACCTTGATATTTTCAAGATTCGCATGGGAAAAAGGCTTTCCTATACGATCAGTGACAATACCGGCAAGAGAGGGATCCCGTTCCCTCCTCTGATTATCCAGCCCCTGGTTGAGAACAGTATCAAGTACGGACTGGAACCAAAGGTGGACGGCGGCAGCATCGCCGTTGACTGCCGGATTGAAGCGGGGCGGCTTGTCATCAGTGTCGTTGATACGGGGCTGGGGCTTGATAAGGGTGCGGACAAGGCCGGCATCGGTATCGACAATGTCAGCCGGCGGCTTTCCAGCATCTATGATGAAAAAGCAGGTCTTGTCCTAAAGGAAAACAGCCCCACCGGCCTTACCGCCATTATTGAGGTGCCGCTATGAAAGAGATTCGCGCCGTCATAGCAGATGACGAGGAGGTACTGCGAACAGGGATAGCAAATCTTCTGAACCGCATGTGGCCGGATCTTGATATTTGCGGCCAGGCAGAAAACGGCGTCCAGGCCCTTTCCATGATTCAGTCCCAAAAACCCGAAATTGTGTTCCTGGATATTCAAATGCCGGGCATGACCGGGGTTGAGGTGGCCAAAAAAATCCTTGGGATGACTAAGGTGGTCTTTATCACGGCCTATGACCGGTTTGCCGTGGAAGCCTTTGAAAGCGAGGCCGTGGATTATATATTAAAACCTGTGTCGGAACAGCGCCTCGGAAAAACCATTGACCGCCTGAAAAAACAACTGGCGGCGCGAACCCATGATCAGGACCGGGAATCCGTCCCTGATCTTAAAAAGATCATTCAGGTCCTGGAAAACAGGGCAGCACCGGATTACCTGAGACTGATTAAAGTAAAAACAGGCACTGAGTTAAGATTTGTTCCTGTATCTGAAATCATATATTTCAAGGCAGAAGACAAGTATACAGTCGTTTTTACAGGCCAAAAGGAATTTCTTATTAAAATCCCGGTCAGGGAACTTGAAAACCGGCTGGATCCGGATAATTTCTGGCGGGTTCACAGGAACGCCATTGTCAATGTCGAGAAGGTAAAAAAGATTACCCGTTCCTTTACCAACCAGATGATGGTGAATTTTCAGGATACCAGGGAAACCATTGCCGTGAGCCGTTCTTTTGAACATTTATTCAAACATGATCTATGAATTTTTTATAAACCGGGGATTTGTTCTTCGGTATCGATCTCATTCA